>JALYTR010000297.1 GCA_030854165.1 Pseudomonadota bacterium
GCAAAGCTGTAGCGCACGCCCAGGCTCAGGGACTGATCCCGATAGCGGCCGTTCAGGTTTGTCGTCGTCCCGTCGGTCACGTCCACGCCGGTGAAATTCATGCGCGCGCCGCTGAGATAGCGGTAGGTGAGATCGATGTTCAGGCGATCGGTGGCGCGGAAGGCGATGCCCGCGATCCCCTGATAGGCGAGTTTCGTCTGCGAATTGTCGATGCCAAATCCGATCGCGTTATTGCCGGTCGCCGACCCGATCAAATTGCCACCGGTGTTTATCTTGACTCGGTTGAAGCCGACGCCGCCGCCAATGAAGGGGTCGAAACGCGATTCAGGCAACACATCGATCAAGGCATTGGCCATGCCGGTAATCGAATCGACATAGCCGGAAGGGGTATTGCAGCTCGTCGTGTCGCCACTGTCGCAAAGTTGGACGTCGGTCCCCTGATTCACGCCATTGAACACCGGGCCGCTGGCGAGGTCATTGATCCCGCCGCTGGCGAGACCGCCGTGGCGATAGCCACCTTCGATCTCAATCCGAAAATGTGGGGCCAGCCGATAGCCGAGTCGGAGGAACCCAGCGTAGTCGATGGTGTGGGCCCGGAAGTTCAGGCCGTTCCCCGTCAGGGCCGGCACATTGCCATCGGTGTCGTTCGTTTCCAGGCCACGTTGGTGGTGGCCGCCCAGATCGATCGCGCCGTACCACCCGGTATCTTGCGCGAACGCGCCCGACGCGGCGAGCATCGAGGCCAAGGCGGCCCCAGCCAGGAGAGTTCTTTTCATTGTTTCACGTCCTTTTTTGCTCACGGGGGTTTGGCAGCACGGTATGCTATAAGGATTCCGCGTGTTTCGATGGTGTCCTGGAGGTCACAGAGGCCAAGATTCTGTCGTAATTCCCATGGCCGCGAAACGTTCCCTGTGCGCGAGATTGGCTGCGAGACGTTGCAGAAAATCCACCCGTATCGTATTTCGGCCGCCTTCCGCGCGATCCGCGTCCATAGGTTTCAGGCCGCCCTTATATCCATCCATGCCACCCTGGCACCCAACTTTCCCATCCGGTTGCAATATGGGAGCGACGATGTAAACGGTTCCGGGTCCGGTAGATCCCCTTCCGCCGCGACACTGACGGCGGCCCGGCTGATCAAGCTCCAGCCGGGCCGTACCGTCAATTCAACCGCATCGTTCGCCACCGCGGGACAGACCCCGCGGTGGACCTGTCCCCCGCCTCAATAAGCCGCTGGCGCCACGAGGGCGGCTATGGCAAGGGTGGCGTCGGAGATCAAAAGGGCGGACGGGGCGACCAAACACCCTGAGCTTCGCCGCGGGATCCGGGAGGAAAATGAATGTCTCACTTATGGTCGGCGGCCCTATTGTCCGCTGGAATTGCTTTGGGCGGGGCGTCGATCGCATCCGCGCGAGTCGTCGTCGAACAGTCGGGCGCCACCTATCATGTCGCCGTGTGTCCTACACTGATCGCTCCGAGAACGGCGCGTTGTCACGCTCACGTGGTGACCGATAGCGCGGGCAATATTATCGTAGGCCGCGTAGTGGGGAACACGACGCCCAGAGGGTACGGCCCAGCCGATCTGCGCTCGGCCTACAATATCACCGGCTCGGGCAAACCGACCACGATCGTCGCCCTTGTCGACGCGTTTGGCTACACCAACGCCGAAGCGGACCTCGGGGTCTATCGCGCGCAGTTCAGCCTGCCGCCCTGCACGACGGCCAACGGCTGTTTCAAAAAGTACAATCAGAAGGGCCAGGAAAAGAACTACCCCGCCCAGAATGACGGCTGGGCGCAGGAAAGCGCGCTCGACCTCGACATGGCCAGCGCCATGTGCCCGAACTGCAAGATCATCCTCGTCGAGGGCAACAGCAACTCCTTCCACAGCCTGGCCGCGGCGGTAGACAGGGCGGCGACCCAGGGCGCTCACGTCATCAGCAACAGCTATGGCGGCGGCGAAGCCGGCTCACTGCTTTATGAGCCCTCCTACAACCATCCAGACGTCGCGGTGACGGCGAGCACGGGCGACAGCGGCTACGGAACCCAGTTCCCGGCCACCTCGCCGCATGTGACCGCGGTCGGCGGCACCCACCTTATTCACAGCACCGGCGCCCGCGGCTGGGCTGAAACCGTGTGGCCGGGGACCGGCAGTGGCTGCAGCCACTTCTACGCCAAGCCGGGGTGGCAGTCCGATCCCAATTGCAGAATGCGCATGGAGGCCGATGTCTCGGCCGACGCCGATCCCAGCACCGGCGTGGCCGTCTATGGGCCGATCAGCGGAACCAACTCCGGCTGGCTGGTCTTCGGCGGCACCAGCGTCGCGGCCCCGCTCATCGGCGGCATCTACGGCGTCAAAGGCGGCGAGGTGACCTACGGCAGCAAGCCCTACAGGCACACCGCCAATCTGAACGACGTGACCATGGGCAGTAACGGGACCTGCCCGCACACCTACTATTGCAACGCCGGCCCGGGCTACGATGGCCCCACCGGTCTGGGTACGCCCAACGGCGATACGGCCTTCTGAGGCCTTCAGATTCGACGGAGGGTCCCGGCCGGAGCGCGATCGTCGCTCTCCATCCGGGCCCCTTCCGCAATCTCGGCCCAGGCGCGGAACCAGCGCCTGGGCCGCATTGTTTGTTCGCTCCGGAAGCCGCCGCCAAACCCTTTCAGGGCGGCAGGATGCCGACCGCGCGCATCATCAGGTTGGTCAGCGCCACTTGGCCGGTGGTCTCGGTCTTGTCGAAGACGTGGGCCAGATGAGTGCGGACGGTGGGCAAGCCCAGACCCAGACGCCTGGCCGCCTGGGCGGGCTCCAGGCCCTCCAGGAGGGCCAGCGCCACGCGCCCTTCGGCCGGCGTGAGGCCGAACAGCTCCCGCAGCTGCTGTTCAGGCGGGCTCACGCTCGCCTCCAGATCGGTGGCGCAGACCATCACCGCCGGCCCGGATGGGAAGAGGGCGGCGCGGTCGCCGCGCATGGGCGATATGATCAGCGACAGCGGCCGCCGCCGGCAGGGCGTGGTCAGCCCCATCGAGCCGCCGGTGCGCTGTTCCCGCTCCCCGCTCGCCGCGCGGGCGATCAGGTCCTGGAGGCGGCGCGCGTCGTC
This sequence comes from Pseudomonadota bacterium, assembly GCA_030854165.1. Lineage (GTDB taxonomy): Bacteria > Pseudomonadota > Alphaproteobacteria > Caulobacterales > Caulobacteraceae > Acaudatibacter. The sequence goes on from JALYTR010000297.1 coordinate 3,102, forward strand.
CTGTCGCGTCGCCGCCAGTCGTCCGCCGATGATCGTCAGGCCGCCGCCTTCGGAGAGCAACGCTCGCCCGGGGAGCCGGACAGAGGGTGACCATCCGTGCGTCCGGCTATTCCCGCCCGAGCCAAACCGTCGGATACCCCAGGGCAGGGCGCCGCTGGCGCGGGCGGCCCCAAGGGGTACGCGAATTGTTCCCCCACCTGCGACCAGCATCCTGGCGCGATCCCGCGATCACGTTCGAACCTCACGCCGAGAGGGATTTTGCGCTGTTGCTGCTCTCCGATGGCGGCGCGTCCGGGCGATGGTCCTATATCGCCCTGGATCCGGACCGCACGGAGCGGTTGGACGCCGACGACGAGCGTGACGGTTTTGCCGTGTTGCGCGATCTTCGCGGGCGCCAAGCGCCGGGGGCGCCGCAAGGCCCACCCTTTCAGGGCGGCGTCGCGGGCCTGATCGCCTACGAATACGCCAGCCGTCTCGAGCCGGTCGTGCTGGAACGCCATCCGGCGTGGCCGGACCTGCAGCTCGCCCGTTACCCGGCGGTGCTGGCTTTCGATCACCGGGAGCGGCGCCTGATCGCCCTGGGTCGCGGCGGCGATGAGGAG
>JALYTR010000298.1 GCA_030854165.1 Pseudomonadota bacterium
CGACGATCCATAGGGCAACGACAGTCGGCGAAGGGCGTCATATCGGCTCGCACCGCGCTGAGGTTGACGAAATCGCGCACGAAAATGCCCTCGAACGGCGCGTGGACGCGATCCTGGGTGAATCCTCGCGGATTGGGAAAGGCGCCCCAGCCGTTGAAATGCTCGCTCACATGCAGTGGTTGACTGCCGTCGCCGACGTAGTGGCCAAGAACGCCTAGATCGCGCAGGATCAACCCCTGGCGCGCGGATGCGTCCGCGGCGAACCAGGCCCGGTGGCCGCCGTCGGCGACGTTCGCCGCCGCGGCGATGTCCACGCGCCAATAGGCGAAATCCTTGGCCAGTTGCTGCCACGCGTCGAGAATGGCGTAGGGGAGCCAGCCCGCTTTCCAACTGTCGGCGCCCACCGCCCGGAGTGCTGTGTCATAGCTCTCCCGGGAGGCGGGTAGAGCATCGAGCGCCGGACCTCCAAGCACCCGGCCGTCGTCGCCGAGGTCAAGAAAATGGGCCGGGTCGCGCTCGGAGTCGTGGACCTTTCCCGCCCCCTTCCATCGATCCGGTTCCCGGGCCAGTTCGCCCACCGCTTGAATAGCGTCCGCCGAGCGCAAAAATGCTGGCAGTTCGATCGGCAACGCCTCAATGGCCAGCCGGCCGATGGTTCGATGCCCGGTCGATCCCCAGGCCAGGGCGTGGCCGGCGAAGACCGCGCCGCTGACCAGGGTCAGGGCGAGACGACCCGCACGGCGAATCAAGCGGCGGTTCATTCCTGGACCTTCCCGATGGGCGGCGCGGGCCTTGTCATGGGGCAAGGTGCGGCGCGCGACAAGAGCGCGGCCGGGCGCGCGGCTCGCCGGTCGATCACAGGAACTTGAGCGCCCCGCCAGGGCGGCGATGAGTCGGGCCGCGCCCGGTGCTGGCAACGCCACAGTATCAGCATTGGTAGAGAGGAAATATGTGAATTCGCGCGTGCGCCATGACCTCGACGGCATTGGCGCGCGAGCGCGCCGCGACATTTTCGACTCGGCAAGATGGGCGGTTTTGGCTTGCCTCGGCGGGGCGGCGTGGTTAGGACCGCTCTTGCATTTGCCGAATACGCAACGGATGGGGGCGCGCTTGAAGCGTATCCTGGCTTGCCTTGCCGCTTTCACAGTGGCGCTTTCAACGACCGGCGCGAGCGCGGAAACCACCGATCCGATCGGCGACCTGATCGGCGCCGTCGCCGCGACGATCCAGCCGATCCTGGCCACCTTCGGTCTCAAGGTGACCCTCTACCACGCCGGCGGCCACGGCATTGGCGCTCGTGATTCCCTGGGGTGCAAGGTCGTTCCCATGCGCACCGCGGCGGTGGACGGGGTGACTGTTCGCCGCCACGAGCTATTGTTCATCAAGGAAACCGTGGGCCTGCCCATGCCCGACGGCCGTCGCCACGACGGCTACTGGTATGCCTCCGATGTCGGAGGCGCCATCCACAAGGGCCGGATCGATCTTTTCACCGGCGAGGGGGCCGCCTCGATGGCGCCGCTCATGCCTCTCAACCTGGCCACCCTGACCGTGGCCGAGGTCGGTCAGTTCCAGGGCTGCCCGCTGGCTTAAGTCACCGCATCATCGCCGCCACATTGCCGCAATCGACGTTGATTGCCGCCCCGGTGGTCGCCTCCATCAAGGCGGCGAAGACGAAGGCTTGGCCCACATCGTCAGCGGTCACCTCCCGGCCCAGCAGGTTGCCGGACATATAGGCGCCCTCGCTCACCCCTCGGGCCGCCGAGCGCTGGCCGATCATGGCGTCGGTGAGCAGGCCCGAACGGATGCGGTCAGGGTTGACCGCATTGACGCGAACTCCATCGGCGCCATGTTCGAGAGCATACTGGCGCATCAGAGCGAGCAGGGCCGCCTTGGGCGTCCCATAGGCGCCGAAATCCGGCCCCGGGTTCACCGCCTGCTTGGAGGCGTTGAAGAGGAGGACGCCCCCCATCGCCTGGGCGCGTAGGACGCGCAGGGCGGCCTGGGCGACACTCTGGTGGGCGAAGAAGTTCAGGTCGAAGCTGGCGCGAAGGGCCTCAGGGAGGAGATCCGCCATCATGCCGGTGCTCGCCGAGCCGGCGTTGGAGACGACGATATCGATCCCGCCGAATCGGGCGCAGACCTCCGCGAAGGCCCTCTTGACCGCGTCGCCGTCGGTGACGTCGCAGGCGAGCGCCAGTGCATGACGATCGATCGTCCGCGCCACCATTTCGGCGGCGGCGCCATCTACATCCAGCACCGCGACCTGCGCCCCTTCAGCGGCGAAGGCGCGGGCAACGGCCGCCCCGATGGCCCCGCCGCCACCGGTGACCACGACCACATGACGCTCCAGGCGCCGTTCACGCGTCTGGCCGAGCTTGGCCTGCTCAAGGGACCAGTATTCCATGTCGAAGGTATCAGCCTCTCCCAGCGGCGTGAACCGCCCGATCGCCTCGGCGCGCAGAAGGGTGGCCGCCCACGATTGCGCGATGTCGGCCGCCACGGCCGCGTCGGCGGCGTTTCGGCCCACGCCGACGAGGCCGACCCCGGGAATCGCCGCCACCCTCGGCAGGGGATCGAGCGGGACCTTGCCAGCGCCGGCGCGGGCGACGTTCGCGGCGAAATAGGACTCATAGTCCTCAATGTAAGCGTCCAGCGCGCGCCGGGCATCGCCGCGCCAAGTCTCCAGGTCTTGGTTCGGCCCAGGCAGAACCAGGGGGTGGCGCTTTGTGCGGATCACATGGTCGGGGGTGGCCACGCCCCTGCCCGCCCACTCCCCGAGTCTTGGATCGTCAACCAGCGTCATGATCTCCCGCGTGGCGCGACAATCGAAAATCCAACGCGACGGCCAGCGGCCATCCGCGCCGCCCGCCAGGACGCCGCGCATCACCGGCAGGACGTCGGCGGCGCTCGGGCTGAAAATGGCGTTCGGCGTCGCCTCAACCGGGGTGAAACCCTTCGCGAGGAACGCTTCGGCCAGCGTGACCAAGGCGGTCATCCGCTCGTAGCTCTGGCGCGCCGTCGCGCCGAACGAGAACAGGCCATGATTGATCAACACGAGGCCTTCGAGCTCGGGACGCGTCTCGAAAGCCTCGGCGGCCGCCTTGGCCAGGGCGAACCCCGGCATGACATAGGGTACGCAGGCGACCCTCTCGCCATAGACCTCCGCGATCAGAGCCTGCGCGTCCGGCTGGTTGGCCAAGGCCAGGACCGCCATGGCGTGGGTGTGGTCGATGAATTTTTCAGGGATGAAGGCGTGGAGGAGGGTTTCCACCGACGGGTTGGGCGCGGCGGTGTCCAAGAGGTTCTGGCGCTGGGCGTTGACCATCGCCTCGTCGGTGAGGCTCTCCAGCGCCCGCAGGCGCAGCAGGGGCGCGAGGCGCACGGCGGGGTGGCCGGCCGGCTCGATGGTCGCCAGATCCCAGCCGCTCCCCTTGACGCACAGCACCGCCATCGCCTCGCCGAAGAGATCGCGCGCCGTCGTCTTGACCGAGGTGTTGCCGCCACCGTGCAGGACCAGGGTCGGATCGGCCCCCAGCAGGCGCGCGCTGTAGGTGCGAAGGGCCAGGTCCTCCCCGACGCCAGAGGCGGCGTATCGCGCCACGGCGGCGCGGGCGTCGGCCTCGTTCCAGAGACTTTTCATGCGGGCGCGTCCACGGCGACTGAGCCGCTTGGCCTTAGAC
>JALYTR010000299.1:0-1546 GCA_030854165.1 Pseudomonadota bacterium
GTGGTCAGGCGTCCCAAGCCACGAACGTAATAAAATTGGCCGCCTTGCGAATAAAAGCCACCCCCGGCGTTGCCGTTGTTCGCCGCCAGGGCGGTTTCGACCTGCGCCACCGAAAGGCCGACCCCGGCAAGCTTGTCCGGATCGAACAGCACCTGGTATTGCATCGTGCCCCCGCCGAACCCTGAGTCATCCGCCACGCCGGGAACGGATTTGTATTGCGGTTCTACGGTCCAATCCTCGAAAGTCTTGAGTTCCATCGGGGATCGGTCAGGGCTCTGCAGCACGTAACGGTAGATCAATCCTGACGGCGAGGAGAGCGGCGATACGGACGGGGTGACCCCGCTCGGAAGATTTAGCCCCGCCAACCGGTTGAAGACTTCTTGGCGGGCGAAGTATTTGTCCGTCCCGCCGCGGAACGTGAGAATGAAATCAGATAATCCATAGAGTGAGATCGAGCGGGCCGCCGCCGTCCGTGGAATGCCGTTCATCCCAAGTTCGACCGGCACCGTGATCAGCCGTTCGACTTCCTCCGCCGCGTGCCCCGGCCATTGGGTAATGACCTGGACCATGGGCGGCGAAAGATCGGGATAGGCGTCCACCGGCAGGCGTTCGAGCGACCATACGCCCGCGCCGATCAATACGAAGGTCATCAGGACGACGAGAAGGGGTTGGCGCAAAGCGGCGGCCACGATCCGGTCGATGACCGAAGCCGTTCGGGGCGGGGAATGGGTTGGGGGCGGAAAGTCGCTCACTGATTTTGCGTGAACTGAACGAAAATGCCGCCATCGACCACGATCTTGTCGCCGGCCCGGACGCCTTCGGGGATGTCATATTGGTCCCCGGCGCGATACCCCAGGGTCACGCGCCGCCGCGCGAAGCCGCCGTCAGGCTGGGCGACATAGACAAACGGCAGGTTCTCGTCGTCGCGCAAAATCGCCGAAACCGGAACGAGCAGCCCGGTGCTGACCTGGCGGGACGAAATCCGCACACGGACGTACATCTGCTTCTTCAAAAAGCCGCCGCGATTGTCGACGACCACACGGGCGACGACCGAGCGCGTGTCCGGATTCACCAGTGCGGAGATGTTGCCCACCGTTCCGGAAAAATTGTTTGAACCGATCCCGGTCTCCACTTGCGCCGGGTCGCCGATGCTGACCGAAGCCAGGTCGGAATCGGGGATTTGCGCCATGACCCAGACCCGCGAAAGATTGGCGACCGTAAAACTCGGCGTTACGCCCGCCTGCAGAAGCTCTCCGGGGGTAATCAGTTTTTCCACCACGGTTCCGGTGATCGGCGAGCGAATCGCGGCCTCGATGCGTGACATCGACCGGCCTTGCTGAATGTCTTTGATGGCCCGCGGATCAAGCCTCAGCGAGAGGAGGGCCTGCAGGGACGCGTCTCGGTCCGCCTCGGCGTTGGCGGCGTCGGTTTGCGCCTGCTGCTCTTCACGCTGGGAAACGCCGTTGTGCTGGACGAGGTCCTTGTCCACGTCGGCGAGCTTGCGGGCGGTCCGGGCGGTGGCGAGCGCCTTGCCATAGGCGCCGAT
>JALYTR010000299.1:1556-3674 GCA_030854165.1 Pseudomonadota bacterium
ATCCACGGCCGCCAACGGTTCGCCTTTCTTGACCGCGTCACCGAGAGAAACGAGCAGCCGCGACACCGGACCGGAGAAGGGCGCCAACACGCTGGTGGCGTGATCGTTGTCGAAATCAACCACGCCGGCGGCCTCGATCGTCTTGCGGAATTTGGACGATGCGACGGTGTAGAGGCGGATGCGCCGCAGTTGGGCCGCTGTCAGCGTTACGTTGCGGGCCGCCATGGACGCGGCCTGGGCGTGGTTGTCGGGTTTGGGCGCACAGCCAGTGACCGACCCAATACTCGCCACCGCCAACACAGCAATTCGAAGTGCGCGCGAGCGTTTGACCAGATGTTCCACGGGTCGTATTGCGTATGGCGGTCTAGCTTGCACTTTTATCCTTGGCCAAATCCGAGCGGCGCCACCACCCACCGCCAAGCGCCTGGAACAACGCCGCCGTATCGGCATAGCGATTGGCCTGGGCCTGCACGAGGCTGATCCGGGCTTGCTGATAGGCCTGCTCGGCGCTCAACAGAGAAAGATAGCTGGCGTAGCCGTCTCGCCATTGTCGCTCGGACAAATCCAGCGTGACCTTGGCGGCGTCCGCGGCGCTGGCGGCCGCCTTCAGGCCCTCGGCGTCCTGTTCAACCGCCGCCAATGTATCGGCGACATTCTGAAAGGCGGTCAGGACCGTGCCGCGATACTGTTCAGCCGCCTGAACGTAGGCGGCCCTGGCCGCGCGCTCCTGGTGCAGCAGGGTCCCGCCCTCGAAAATGGGCGCCGTCAGGCCCGCGCCCAAACTCCAAAACCCCGTTCCCGAACCGAACACCTGACCAATGGCCAGGGCGGTGCTGCCGGCGTTGGCGGTCAACTGGATATTCGGCAGCCGGTTGGCCACGGCGACGCCAATTTGGGCGCTGGCGGCGTGCATGTTGGCTTCGGCCTGGAGTACGTCCGGACGCTGCGCCACCAGTTCCGACGGCAGGCTCACCGGGAGTTCCGTCGGCAATTTCAAACTCGAAAGCTCGAATTTTTCGCTCGGCGCCTGGTTCGGATACCGGCCAGCCAGAACCGCGAGAAGGTCGCGTTGCTGCGCTGATTGCTTGAGAAGCGGCGGCAGCGTGGCGGTGACCTGGGCGAGCTGTGATTCCTGGGCGGCGACATCGAGCCCGCCGGCGTAACCCTTGGACAACTGGTATTTGAGGATTTGGACGATCTTGGAATTGATGACGACCAGTTGCCGTGTCGCATCAATCTGAGTCTGCAGCGACGCGTCCTGAATTGCTGCTGTCGCCACATTGGAGGTCAAGGTAAGATACGCCGCGATCATTTCGAAACGAACCACCTGTTCCTGGGCCTTCACCGACTCGACTTTTCTGCGGTTAAGACCGAAGACGTCGGGCACGTAGGAAACGCTGACCTGGGGGGTGAAGAGACTGTATTGAAAGATGTTTGCATTGGGCGTGGGCGCGATCACCTCTGATTGGCTCTGGCGGCTGGCCGAAAAGCCCGCCGTGACGGTGGGATAGTAGGCGCCCCGTTGGGCCAGGACATTTTCCCGTGCCGCGGACAGCGCGGCTTGCGCCGCCTTGAGGTCGTGATTGTTTGTGAGCGCCTGTTCAATCAGGTCGTTGAGCGGCTGGGAGTGAAACAAGGTCCACCAGTCCGCGGCGATGTCGGATCCGCTGACAAAGCGTTGGGCTTGCCCACCGGCGACATTCGGGGTGGAAACGGTGCTCGAGAGCGGATGGTCGGTATAGCCGCTGGCCTCCGGCCCAGCCGGTCTCTCGAAGTTGGGACCCACCACGCAACCGGCCGTCAACAAAGTGGCCAGGGCGGCCAGCAAGGGCGGGGCGCGCGATGGTGACGACCGAGCGGACGCCGCGACACCCCTTGCGAACGCGGTTCTCTCGCCAACCGTCCCGGAGCGGGAATTGACCCGCTCGAGCCCGGGCGAGAAATCTTCCTCGATGCCATTGATGATCATCGTGTCCAGCGGCGCCTTGCTCAATTCGCTCATACGGCGGCGGCGTGGATGTCCGTCAGCCCGGCAAGCGCCCCTCCGTCCAAGCGTTATAGCCTAGCCCTCCGAGACGCGGATAAACAAGCGCGAGCGAGGCTGTCATGCGTGGACGG
>JALYTR010000300.1 GCA_030854165.1 Pseudomonadota bacterium
CTGTTTAGGTTTCTTGGACACCCGCCATGCGCGGTGGTGGGGCTGACCCCGCAGGCGGGTGTCTGAGAAAGCTCGGAGTCTGACCCGCGGGATGGCGGTCGGCGCTTATGGGGATTTGATCTGGGCGGTGGGCCCATAATGGCGCGGGCGGCATGCGTCGGCGTGGTGAAGTAGGGGGTGGTGGGCGGAATTGCCCGGCTCCATGCGGGCGATGGAACGCCTGAATCTCTGTCTTGGGCGCCGTAGACCCCAGTGAGGTGAGTGTCGGCGCGAGCGCCTGTGTGTCCGGCGTGGCGCGGGCTCTTTGGACCGTCGGTGTGGATCGGGGCGGCGCTTGACGGTCATGAGCTGTCGATCCGGAAGACCGGCGCGGAGGCGCCGCCGCGTGGCGAGGCGCCGCGCTCGAAGACCTCGACGAGGATCATGCGGCCGCCGCAGCACGGGCAAGGATTGTCCGGCTTTGCGGTCACCTCGGGCTTGGCGCCGGTCTCGGGGACGGGAGGCGGCGGCGCCGGAAGCAGCGCGCGAGCCTTGGCGAGGTTGGCGGCGCGGGCGGTGTTGGCGAAGAGACCGTAGTGCCGGATGCGATGGAACCCGCTCGGCAGGACATGGATGAGGAAGCGGCGGATGAACTCGGCGGGAGCCAGGGTCACCAGCTTGCGCCGGGCTTGTCCGTCCTGGCGGTAGTCCTTCCAGCGGAAGGTGACGGCCCCCTCGTCCCAGGCGACAAGGCGGCTGCTGGAGATGGCGACGCGGTGGGTGTAGCGGGCGAGATAGGCCAGCACGGACTCGGGGCCGGCGAAGGGGCGCTTGGCGTAGACGACCCATTCGGCCCGGCGCAACGGCGCGATGCGGGCGGCGAAGGCGGCCGGGTCGGCCAGGTCGGCGAGGTGGCCGAAGAAGACCAGGCGCCCCTCGGCATGAGCGGCGGCGAGCCGGTCCAGGAAAAGCCGGCGGAACAGCCTGGAGAGCACGCGCACCGGCAGAAAGAAACGGGGACGGCAGGACACCCAGCGCTGGCCATTCAGCGCGAGGCCGCCGCCCGGAACGATGCAGTGGACATGCGGATGGTGGGTCAGGGCCGAGCCCCAGGTATGCAGGACGGCGGTCAGGCCGATGCGGGCGCCCAGGTGCTTGGGGTCGGCGGCGATGGTCAGCAGGGTCTCGGACGCCGCCTTGAACAGGGCGCCATAGACCACGGCCTTGTTCTGGAAGCCGATGTCGCCGATCTGCGCCGGCAGGGTGAAGACCACGTGATAGTAGGCCAGCGGCAACAGCTCGGCCTGGCGCGCCTCCAGCCATCGTTGCGCCGCCGCCCCCTGACACTTCGGGCAATGCCGATTGCGGCAGGAGTTGTACGAGACCCGCACCTGGTCACAGTCCTCGCACCGCTCCACATGGCCGCCCAGTTCAGCGGTGCGGCAAGCCTCGATCGCCGACATTACCTTCAGTTGGCCAAGGCTGAGGTGGCCGGCCTGGGCCAGCCGCCACGCCGGCCCATGGGCGCGAAAGATGTCGGCGATGTCCAACACCGGGCGCATCGGCCCGGCCCCGCGTCAGGCCGGCGGCGCCCTCAGCTTCAACAGATCCAGCGGGCTGTCGATCCCTCCAGGGTCTTGGCGGCGACATGGGCGTAAACCGCCGTGGTCTCCAGCTTCTTGTGGCCCAAGAGGACCTGGATCACCCGGATATCGACGTTCTGCTCCAGGAGGTGGGTGGCGAAGCAGTGCCTCAGCGTATGCAGGCAGACCGGCTTCCTGATCCCGGCCTTCCTGACAGCCTCATGGAAGGCCCGGTTCAACGATCGGGCGGTGACCGCCTCGAACGATGTCAGGCGGTTAGGGAACAGCCACACCGGCGGACGCGCCACTTTCCACCAGTTGCGCAACGTGGCCAGCAGGTGGGGCGAGAGCAGCGCATCGCGATCACGCCGGCCCTTGCCCTGCTCCACCCGGATGCGCATGCGCCGGCTGTCGATGTCGCCGACCTTCAGGCCAACCACCTCCGAGGCCCGAAGCCCGGCGCCATAGGCCACGCTGAGTGCGGTGCGCCACTTCAGGCTGGGCGCCGCCTGCAACAAACGGGCGACCTCCTCCTGGGTCAGCACCACCGGCAGGCGCTGGGGCTGGCGGACAATGGGGATGTAGTCGAGCGCTTCGGGCCGCTTCAGCGTTACGCGGAAGAAAAACCGCAGCGCCGTCATCGCGCCGTTGACGCTGGCCGGGGCTAGGCCGCACTGCCCCAGATGCAGCTGATAGCGGCGCACGTCCTCGAACGTCAGCTCACCTGGGGTTCGATCGCAGAACCGGCAGCAAGACCGGACCGATCGAATATAGGTCTGCTGGGTACGCTGATCGAAGTTGCGGATGGTCATGTCTTCGATCATTCTGCGGCGCAGCGGGTGGATCGCTTCTTCGGGCATCACTCGTCTCCTGTCTCGAGGAGGACGTGGCCCACCCACGCTCCTCTTCAGACAGGAGAGTCCCGCTACTCATCCACGCACAACGAATGCCCAATCCCGCGATAGCGGGTTAGTACGCCGACCATCTCCAGACTCTGACTGCGTCCGCTTCCTGGCAGGCCCTTGGCTACTCCAGAAAGGTGAATGTTAGTCCACGGCCAGTTTCATGGCCTCAAAGTCAAAGGTGACAGAATGTCCCTTGAAATATTGGTGCGAAAGGGTGCCGGCCACGGCAAATGGAAAGATTCCATATTGATCGCCCCCCAGCGTGACGAGGCCCGGAACGCCTTGGCGCTCGTGCCCGCCGAGCGTCACCGACGCCGTGAAAGGCACGGTCGTCACATCACCGCCGGGACCGCTCATCTTGCTCGCATGGGCGGTGTCGAGCGTCACTTTGGCGGCGCCGACAAAGCGCTCGGCCAATTGCACGCCGACGCCGTCGCCGCCGGTGTCGATATTGAACAGACCGTCGAACGCCCCGTTCACGCCTGCACGGACGAACAGGAAGTGATCCTGGGCGAACCATAGCCGTGTGATGATCGCACGGCGCGCCGCCGCGGCCGCTTCGAATCGCGCCGATGCTGACTTTGGGGCCAGGATCAGTTGGCCGTGGGCATAGTCGAGGGTCGTCAGATAGTGGTAGAAAAAGCCGGTCCCGATCAGTCCCTCGATGCGTACGCCCTTCGGCGCGGGCGCCCCTTCCATGGGCAAAACCATGGCGCTCACCTTGTTTTGCGCCGCATCGCCGAGCGCGACCGACGCCAGCTCAGTCTGCCGAACCTCGGCGTTCAGCCCGCCGGCGAATACCCCCGAGCCAGCCGCCGTGGCGTCGGCCCGCAGCTCTCTGGCCAGGGCCGGGGCGATCACGACGGTTGGGGCGCCGGTGTCGATCAGGAAATACGCGTCGCGGGTCCCGTTCAGCCGCACCTTCACGACCGGCAAGGGATCGACCGCAACCATCGGCACGACAATGGGCCCTGCCGTCTCGACGGCCTCGTGATAGTTCGAATTGGGCGTTCTTGCGGCGACATCGGCCAAGCCGCGCTGCGCTGCCCGGCTCTGGGGATCAAGCGTCAGGGCCTGAGCGAACTCAATCTTGGCTGGCGAAAGACGGTCGTCGAGCACATCCAGCTCGCCCAGGCGCGCCCAAGCGCGCGCATCAGCGGGGGTCGCCTTTCGCGCCGCCTCGTAGAGGGTGCGCGCCCGG
>JALYTR010000301.1 GCA_030854165.1 Pseudomonadota bacterium
CGTCAACAGGCCGGACATATGGAAGCAAGCGATCCGACCAAACCGCCTCAAACACCTTGCAAGTGGGGGCCGTCCACATATGAAGTTCGTGGCCAAGTTAATCGGCCTTCGGCCAAGGCCATCCGCCCGCAATTTGTTAACCGGATTGTCCGGGAGCTAGGGCAGTTCGGTCCCGCCTTCCGGCGGTTTCACGGTCAGTTTGTCGTCCGACGGGATGAGCACCGGTTTCTGGCCGGCGGCGGCGAGGGCGCGGTTCAGGGTCGCCAGATCGCCGTCGCGCGTCGCCGACCAGGCCTTCCACAGAGCGTCGATCTGGGTCCGGGTCCGCGCGACGGTGTCGCGCTGTGGCTGGGTGGGGGCCAGGTCGGCGGATTCGAGATCGGTTTCGATGCTCCCGAGGGTCTCCGTCGCGGCCGCGAAGCCCGCTCCCCTTTCCGACGCGGCGGTCTTGTCGGCCATGGCCGAGACTTGTGCGATCAAGGCTGGATCGGCCGGTTTGGATTTGAGAGCGACGAGCTGGGCGTGAGCGGCGGCCATTTCGCCAAAGCCCCGCCGCGCGATGTCCAGGCCGGCCGCGATGGTCTGGGAGAGCTCCAGCGAGGCCTGGAAGTCGGCGGCCGGAACCTGGGTGCGGGGGTCCTGCTCGAGTTTCAGGGGCGCGCGGCGGGTGACCCCATCGACGCTGAGGGTGACGGTGTAGTCGCCGGGGGGCGCATAGGGACCGCCCGGCACGACGGGCGTGTCGCGTCCCGGCACGGCGGCGATGGAATATTCGTAGCCGATCGCCGCGGGACGCTGATAGCGCAGGTTCCAGACCGCCCGGTGCGGGCCGGCGGCCCGCGAAAGAGGCGCGGCTGGGCGGATCCAGCTCTTGGCGAAATAGGCCTCCGCGGCCGGGGCCGGAGCCGCCTCGCTGGTCAGGCGCTGGACCAGGGCGCCGGCGGCGTCGCGGATATCCAGGGTGACCGCGCCCCGGGCCGGCGCGCCCAGCCAGTAGTCGACGATCGCCCCGTCCGGCGGATTTTGCCCCATGGGCTCCTCGGGCGGCAGGGGGGAGTCGTGATTGTTGTTGAAGCGGACCCGCACCGCGTCCGCCGGCGCGAAGAGACGGACCGCCTGGCGACCGATGGCGCCGTCAGCCTGGCGCAGCACACTCAGATCGTCCAGCACCCAGAGCGCCCTTCCTTGCGTGGCGGCGATCAGGTCGTCGCCATGGATGAGGAGATCGTTGACCGAAGCGGTGGGCAGATTGTTTTGCAGCGGCGACCAGTGAGCCCCGTCGTCGAGGGAGACGTAGGCCCCCACCTCCGTGCCGGCAAAGAGCAGGCCCGCCTTCACCGGATCGGCGCGGACCACATTGACGAAATGACCCGTCGGCAGGTCGCCGGTGGCGTCGCGCCAGGTCGCGCCGTAATCGCGGGTGGCCAGTATTCGCGGCGCGAGATCGGCCTGCCGATGGTTGTCCACCGCCGCGTAGGCCACCCCGTCTTGGAGGGCCGAGACATCGATGGCGGCGATCTTGGCCCACACGGGCACGCTCGGCGCGGTCACATCGGTCCAATGCGCGCCGCCGTCGCGGGTGAACTGGATCAGGCCGTCGTCGGTCCCGACCCACAGTTCGCCGGCGTGGCGCGGCGAGGGGGCCAGGGTCCAGATGCCCCCATAGCCGCAGGCCTTGGCGTCGGCCACCGCGACGGCCCCGCCGCAACGCGGCGCGCCGGGCGTCTTGCCGGTGAGATCGGGGCTGGCGATGCGCCAGTGGGCGCCGCGATCGGTGGAGGCGAACACCACCTCGCCCCCCAGATAGAGGGTGGTTGGGCCGGCCCGCGAGACCGCCAGGGGGGTCACCCACACGAAATGGTGGGCCGGAAGGGTCTGGCGCTCGCCGTAATTGGGTTCGAGGAAGGGGGCGATGTTGGCCACCTGGCCGGTCCGCGCGTCGAAGCGGCTGATCCGGCCGCCCAGGCCCGAGCCGTAGACGATATCGGGATCATCAGGGTCCGGAATATCGTAGTCCCGCTCGTCGCCGCCGACCGGGCGCCAGTCGCGCTCGGTGATCGCGCCCTGGTCGGACCGGCTGGCGATGCCCACCGTGCCGGAATCCTGCTGGCCGGCGTAGATGCGATAGGGGAACCGATTGTCCGTCGCCAGATGATAGAACTGGCCGGTCGGCTGATTGTACCAGCTCGACCAGGTCCGGCCGGCGTCCACGCTGACCACCACCCCCTGATCGCTGGCGGTGGCCATGTGGTCGGGATGGGCCGGATTGATCCACACGTCGTGGTAGTCGTCGCCGCCCGGCGCGCCCTTGACGATCTCGCACCGCTTGCCGCCCTCATCGCAGCGGCGAATCGACTGGCCGACCAGCCAGACCACGTCGGGATCGTTCGGGGCAACCGTGACCCGGCTGGCGTAGTAGTTGCTGAACGAAGGGTCGGCGTTGACCAGCGCCCAGGAGGCGCCGCCGTCGTCGGAACGATAGAGGCCGCCGGCCGCCTCCGCCGACACCACCGCATAGAGGCGAAGGCCGCCGGCCGTTCGCGTGGCGGCCAGGCTGATCCGTCCCAGGGGGCCGGCCGGCCATCCCGCGCCGCCCAGGCGCATCCAGCTCGCCCCGCCGTCGGCGGATTTATAGACACCGCTGCCTGGGCCGGCGATCGGCGTGAAATAGCTCTGCCAGGGGTATTGCCGGGCCTGCCAGGTGGCGGCGAAGAGCACATCCGGGTTGGCCGGATCGGCGGCCAGATCGACCGCGCCGGTCGCGTTGTCGATCTTCAGGGGCTGCGACCAGGTTGCGCCGCCGTCGGTGGAGCGGAAGACGCCGCGCTCGGGACTGGGTCCGAAGAAGTCTCCCACCGCCGCCACGAGAACCTTGTCCGCATCGCGCGGATCGACCCAGATGCGGCCGATATGGCGGGTCTTTTCCAGACCCAGGGCGCGCCAGGTCCGCCCGCCGTCGGTGGACCTGAACACCCCCGTTCCGCCGGCCACGTCATAGCGCGGCTCCGGCTGGCCGGCCCCGATGTAGAGGGTGTTGGGATCCGACGCCGAGATGGCGAGCGCGCCGATGGGGGCGGTGGGCCCGGAATCGAAAAGCGAGGTCCAGGTGCGGCCGGCGTTGTCGGAGCGCCAGACGCCCCCGCCGGCGGCGGCGAAATAGAAGGTGTCGGGGCGGCTCGCCACCCCCGCCACCATCTCGCCCCAGCCGCCGCGGAACGGCCCCACCAGCCGCCAGGGCGGATCGGCCAGGCGCGAGGCCGGCGCGAGCGCGGCCGTCTTGAGCGCGGGCGTCTTGAGAGGCGCGGCCGGCGCGAGGGCCGGAAAGGCAACAACGAGCGCCCCCGAAATCAGGGTCAGGCGAGCACGAACACCCATGACAACTCCCGCGAAGATCGGTCGCGACCTTGCGGCGATCGGCCCCGATTGGCAAGCGTTCGCCCGCGCCAAAAAGCGGTCCACGCAAACGCCCTTGTTCGTTATATCTCCGCCGGCGCGCTTCTTCGGGAGACTGGCGCCCAGTCTGTCACTCCCAGCGGTTGGCGTTCTTGGGAAAGCCGGGACGCTGCACCCGAACGATGCAGAAGCTCTGGCCGGTGGGGGCTTGAATCACCACCCACCGCTCCAGGCGTTCGACCACCCTGGCTCCCAGCCCCTCCAGGCGCGCC
>JALYTR010000302.1 GCA_030854165.1 Pseudomonadota bacterium
ACTAGGAGCAATGTGGCGCACTTTCGCGCTTCCTTCTCTCACCCGAAGTGTGCCAACGCGCTTGATGCTTACCCATCCAGCGCCATCGCTCCGACCGGCGCGGGACATCTACGCCCCTGGCCTGCACATCGATACGCTCAAGCAGAAGGCTCGGAATTTCCAATGGCCGTGGTCATGGCTTAGCTTTGGGCGCTGAACGGACGTTTTTGCGCGCCATGGCCGAGATCACACGGGCAACGTCGTCCCCGTCCTGCACGACCATGGCCGTTCTAGCGGCCGGCGGTATCGCCGGGCCGCTGACTAGCCAATAGCGCCGGGCCAGGGTCAATTTGAGCGCGGACAAGTGGGTTTCGGCCGAAATCAGCCCACAAAACTCGGGCGACCGCCCCGAATTCGCCATTTCGAACCCAACAGACCCCTGCCCTCCGCTATTTCGCAGCCTCGACGGGCCGGCGCCGTCAAACGCGGACGATTGCAGCCGCCTCCATTCGTTCGTCCATTTTCAATATCAAAGCGACATTATGGCGCTTTTTAACAATAAATGCCCTGACCTTGCGGCGCCGTCCGATTCTCCTAGGCGAGCCCGATTCATGCGGGCGGCAAGCAGCAGGAAGCGCTTAAATGAGGATATCTCCCCGCCACGTGGCCCGCGCCGCGGTTCGCCTCAGGGACCGATCACGAAGGGCGATGATCGCGGTCGGCGTCACGGTCATGCTGGCGACACCGGCCTGGGCGTCGGGCAGCGGCACGGCCATGCCGTGGGAGGCCCCACTCACAACGATCCAGAACTCGCTGTCCGGCCCGGTCGCCAAGGCCGTCGGCATCATCGCCATCGTCATTACGGGCTTGGGTTTCGCCTTCGCGGAGGGCGGTTCGGCCATGCGCAAGGGGGTCGGGATCGTCTTTGGTCTCGCGATAGCATTCACGGCGACGACGTTCATTTCCAGTTTCTTCAATCTGACCTCCGGCGCGGCGTTCTAAAGTTGGCTCAGTCAGAGATCGAGGGCTTCGAGATCGGGTTTCACAGCTCCCTGTCCGAGCCGGTCACGATCGGCGGCGTTCCCCGCATGATCGCCGTCCTGAACGGCACGCTGACCGCCGTCCTGGCGCTGGGCTTGCAGGTTCCCTGGATCGGCATTCCGATCGGTCTGGCGGTCCATTCCGGCGCCTATTGGCTGAACAAGCGCGATCCGTATTTCTTCGACGCCCTCGGGCGTCATATCCGCCAGAAGCCCTATTGGGACGCGTGACGATCGCCCACGCGTCACGGCGGCACCTTGGTCGCTTCCGCGTCAATCGCCGCCCCATGCACCAGCATCTGAACGCCACAATCGACAGAGGAGGCCTGCCTTGCTCTATCTGAAGGAGTACCGCGCCAAGGCTGAGCGCCTCTGCGATCACCTGCCCTGGGTGGCGCTGATCGGGCCGGGCCTTATCCTGAACAAGGACGGCAGCTTCCAGAAGACGCTCGCCTTCCGCGGCCCGGACCTGGCCAGTTCCACGGACGCCAGCCTGGTCGCCACGAGGGCGCAGCTGAACAACGCATTGCGGCGCCTGGGTTCGCGCTGGTGCCTGCATATCGAGGCCTTGCGGGCGGCCTCCCGGGAATATCCCGCTAGTTCGTTTCCAGACCCGGTCTCCGACCTGATCGACGACGAGAGGCGCGCGAGGTTCGAGGCGCGCGAGCGTCACTTCGAGAGCCGCTACTATGTCACCTTCACCTTCCTGCCGCCGGAAGAGGCAGTCAGCACCGCCGAGAGCCTGCTCCTGGAAAACGCGCCTTCCGGCCGCGGCGCGGCCGGCATGTATCGCGCCGCGCTCGGCGACTTCCTCAGCACAGTGCGCCAGATCGCCGACATCCTGGGCGCGATCATGCCGCAGGTTCATGAACTCTCCGACGACGAGACGCTCACCTATCTGCACGGCTGCGTTTCGACCAAGCGCCACTATGTCCGCACACCCGACACGCCGGCCTATCTGGACGCCTTCCTGACCGACGACGACTTTCAGGGCGGGCTCTTTCCGCGGCTGGGCGCAAGCTACGTCCGAACGATCTCGGTGCGCGCCTATCCGACGACATCGTCTCCCGGCCTGCTCGATCGCCTGAACGAGCTTGGGGTCAGCTATCGCTGGGTCTGCCGCTTCCTGCCCCTCGAAAAGGAGGATGCGCGCAAGGTCGTGACCACGGTGCGCAAGCGATGGTTCGCCAAGCGCAAGGGGGTCCTGGCGCTCCTGAAGGAGGCGATCACCCGCGAGCCGTCGCAGCTTGAGGATCCGGACGCCGCGGCGAAGGCCACGGACGCCGATGCCGCCTTGGCCATCCTCGGCGGCGACTGGGCTTCCATCGGCTATTTCACGCCGACGGTGACCCTGATGGACCCCGACCCGGACCGCCTGGCGGATCGGGTCCGCGAGGTCGAAAGCGCGATCAACCGGGTCGGCTTCGTCTGCAAGGTCGAGGACGTCAACGCCGTGGAGGCCTGGGTGGGCAGCCTGCCCGGCCAGGCTTATGCCGATCTCCGTCGACCGCTCGTCTCATCGCTCAATCTTTGCGACATGATGCCGATGTCGGCCATCTGGCCCGGGCCCACCCGCAACGCCCACCTGACCGCCGAATGCGTCAAACGCGGCCACTTAGGGACGCAGCCGCCGCTCCTGTTCGCCAGCACCGCCGGCACGACCCCCTTCCGGTTTGACCTCCATCAGGGCGACGTCGGCCACACGATGATCGTCGGCCCGACCGGCTCGGGCAAATCGGTCCTCCTCAACACGATCGCGATGCAATGGCTTCGCTACCCCGAAGCGCAGGTCTTCTTCTTCGACAAGGGCGCCAGCTCGCGGGCGGCCACCCTGCTCACCGGCGGCCGGTTCTACTTTCTCGGCGGCGACCAGAATCAACTCGCGTTCCAGCCGCTGGCCGAGATCGACACCGCGGAGGACCTGGCCTGGGCGCAGGCCTGGATTGCCGACATCGTCGCGGCCGAAGGCGTCGAGATCACGCCGCACGTCAAGGATGAGATCTGGGGCGGCCTTCGAAACCTCGCCTCAGGGCCGCGCGAACAACGCACGCTCACCCTGCTCACGGCGACGATCCAGGACCGGGACGTGAAGGCCGCCCTGCAACCCTACACCCTGAACGGGCCGCACGGACACCTGGTGGATGCGCACCAGAACACGCTCTCGCGGGCGTCCTGGCAGACCTTCGAGATGGCAGAGTTGATGTCGAACAAAGCCGCGCTGGCGCCGGTCCTCACCTACATCTTCCGCACTCTGGAGAAGCGGTTCGACGGCCGGCCGACTCTGCTGGTGCTCGACGAGGCCTGGCTGTTCCTCGACCAGGGCTCGTTCGCCGCAAAGATCCGCGAGTGGCTCAAAACGCTGCGGAAGTTCAATGTCGCCGTCGTCTTCGCCACCCAGAGCCTGGCCGATATCGCGCGGTCCTCGATCGCGCCGGCGCTCATCGAAAGCTGCCCAACCCGCATCTTCCTGCCCAACCCGGACGCCCAGACGCCTCAGATCGCCGAGTTCTATGCGGCGTTCGGCCTGAATTCCCAGCAGATCCGGATCATCGCCGGCGCGACACCGAAGCGGGAATACTACTTCCAATCGAGCAGCGGAAACCGCCTGTTCGAGCTGGGCCTCGGGCCGCT
>JALYTR010000303.1 GCA_030854165.1 Pseudomonadota bacterium
GGTCCGGCGAGCGTGACGCGCGACGCCTGGCGCGTCCATCCGCCGATGCTGAGCCGGCCCGGCGTGGCGATCGCCTAGCCGCAAACCCTGCCCGGTAGCCTTGGACCCGATTTGCCGCTAGGGAATCGCCTCCTCGCGCAAGCCCGACCGGACCATGACCCTCACCCTCGACGACATCCAGGCCGCCGCCCGGCGGATCGCCGGCCATGTGGAGCGCACGCCGTGCCGCTTTTCGCGCACCCTCTCGCAGATCACCGGGGCGGAGGTGTGGGTGAAGTTCGAGAACCTGCAGTTCACCGCCTCGTTCAAGGAGCGCGGCGCCCTCAACAAGCTCGCCCAACTCACCGACGAGGAAAAGAAGCGCGGCGTCATCGCCTCCTCGGCCGGCAATCATGCCCAGGGCCTGGCCTACAACGCCCAGCGCCTGGGCATACCGGCGACCATCGTCATGCCGCACGGCACCCCTTACGTGAAGGTGCATCAGACCCGCGACTTCGGGGCGACCGTGGTCATCGACGGGGACAGCTACGACGGGGCCTATGAGCGGGCGGTGAAGCTGAAGGACGAGCGCGGCCTGGTGTTCGTCCATCCTTTCGACGACTTCGACGTCATGGCCGGCCAGGGCACCATCGCCCTGGAAATGCTCGAGGACGCGCCGGACCTGGAGGTTCTGCCGGTGCCGATCGGCGGCGGCGGCCTGATCAGCGGGGTGGCCACCGCCGCCAAGGCCCTCTCGCCGGGCATCCATGTGATCGGCGTCGAGGCGGCCATGTACCCCTCCTTCACCGCCCGCATGCGGGGGCTCAACGCGCCGAGCGGTGGCCAGACCATCGCCGAGGGCATAGCGGTCAAGGCGGTGGGCGCCCTGACCTACGAGGTGGCCCGCCCGCTGATCGACGACGTCCTGCTCATCGAGGAGCCGTTCTTCGAGCGCGCCGTGGCGCTCTACTGCAATGTCGAAAAGACGGTCACCGAAGGGGCCGGCGCGGCGGCTCTGGCGGCCCTGATCGCCTATCCGGAGCGTTTTCGGGGCAAGAAGTGCGGCCTGATCATCACCGGCGGCAATATCGACTCGCGCCTGCTGGCCTCGGTGCTGACCCGCGAACTGGTGCGCGCCCAGCGCCTCGTCTCGTTCAAGATCGCCGGCAACGACCGGCCGGGCCTCTTGGCCACCGTCTCGGCGGTGATCGGGGGCCTCGGCGGCAACATCATCGAGGTGGCCCACAATCGCCTCGCCCTGGACCTGCCGGCCAAGGGGGCCGAGTTCGACATCATGATCGAGACCCGCGACGCCCAGCACAC
Source organism: Pseudomonadota bacterium (assembly GCA_030854165.1). GTDB lineage: Bacteria > Pseudomonadota > Alphaproteobacteria > Caulobacterales > Caulobacteraceae > Acaudatibacter. Next base: position 1,303 of record JALYTR010000303.1, read on the forward strand.
CCAGGAGATCATGGACGCACTGCGCCAAAGCGGCTATCCGCCCCGGCCCGGCTGATCATGCGAGCGCCCAGCCCCCTTCTAGCCCTGATCTGCGCCCTGGCCCTTGGCGCCTGCGCCCGCTCGCCCGTGCCCGCGGTGGACGCTTCGAACGCTGGCAAGGCCTTTCTGGCTCGGAACGCCGCCGCCCCCGGCGTCCACGTGACCAAATCCGGCCTGCAATACCGCATCCTGCGCTCCGGCCCGCCCGACGGCCTTCGCCCCAAGCCGGCCGACGAGGTGAAAGTGAACTACGAGGGCAAGCTCCTTGACGGCGAGGTCTTCGATTCCTCCTATGCGCGCGGCAAGCCCGTCGCGATGACGGTGCGCGATCTGGTCCCCGGCTGGATCGAGGCCCTCCAGCTCATGCGGCCGGGCGATGAGTGGCTGCTCTATGTCCCGCCCTCGCTCGGCTACGGCGAAAAAGGCGCCGGCCCGATCCCCCCCGGCGCCGTGCTGGTGTTCAAGCTCGAACTCCTGGACGTTTTGCCGGACGCCAGTTCGGTGGGGCGGGCGTAGGGGCGGCCTATGCCCACTCTGGCCCGGTTGCTTTGGCAATCGTTTGGGGTCACCTATTGGTTAACCGTTTCCACAAACGGGGAACAATGAGCGAGTGTCGGCCAGCGATCCGCCAGCGGGTAAGGGCGAACAATGTTCCCATCGGAATGCATAGCCTGAGGCGCGGACGGATGCGGCCATGACAAAGATCGGGGGCCACCTTTGTGCGCTGATCGCATCTATCTCGACCTATGCCCAAGGCCACAATTGGGTTTTGGTAGATCGGTCGAAAGAGAACGTGTCCTTTTACCTTGATGACGGAAGCGCACTTCGCGATGGCACGACAACAGCTTTCTGGATGAAGGTATTATGGCCCATAAATCAGACCGATCCGCAACAATCGGTAGAATATAGATATATCGTTGTTCGCGTACTGAACGATTGCGAGGATCGGCGATACTTATTTGAGGAGAGTTATAATTACAACAACAGCGATGTTTTGGTGAAACAGGAAATCACTCCGACCGATCAGTGGCACTATAGCCAGATTGCCGCAGGATCGATCTTTGACGAATTTCGCGAGCGGGTCTGCGCAGCGAGCGTCCCATCCGCCGCGCCAGCTCCACTCTACATAGCCCCTGTTGAGAAAACTCGACCCGTGGTCGCTTTGACACCGAACGTCGATTTAAAGTCGATCGCCAACGCCGATTGGCGTCTCGTGGGTGATGGCAGCGAAGACAAGATGGAATATAGCATTGATGCAAATAGTGTGACTGATGACAAGGATGGCGTTGTTGTGGTATTGCGCAGAAGCTATAGCGACTCCTCACTGACATCTGGACATGCAGTGGACTATACTACGGTATATGGTATTGACGCATTTAACTGTGATAAATCTCTGATCGCAGTGATTGCTGAAGATTACTACAATTCCGCGGGTAAGATTGTTTGGACTGAAAAGATTGAACCCAAGGATTTGAAACCATCTACAGTTGTGCCGCAATCCATTGGGGAGGTCGAACAAAGCGCGGCGTGTAAATTAGGTCGAGATAAATCAAAGTCGGCTTCTGTTATAAGCAGAACGGTTTATTCGAGCGGCACGGCGTGGTTAACGAATAAGGGATATTTGATAACTGCCGATCATGTCGTGCGCGGATCCAAAAGCCTCTCGCTTGCACAGGACGGCAGGTCGGTGGGAACGGCGATTATAATTGAGGAAGATCCGGCAAATGACGTGGCGATACTCAAACCCACGCTTACGGATGGACTTCATCCGGCCATTCCTCTGAGCGAAAACCCGACGAACTTGGGTGAATAGATTTTCACACTTGGCTACCCCGCGCCGGACAAACTCGGTTTGTCGCTAAAGATGACTTCCGGCGAGGTGAGCGCACTGGCTGGCAACGACGCAGCAAGCCGTCGAACGGATGATGTGCGGCTCATGCAGATTTCAATTCCGGTTCAGTCGGGGAACAGTGGCGGACCAGTCATCGACCTAGACGGCCATGCGGTCGGGATTGTAGTCTCCAAAATGGAGTTGGCTGGGGAAAATGAGATCGCGCAAAACGTGAATTACGCCGTAAAAATTGCTTACGTTCGGACACTCCTCAGTGAACTCCCGAACATTGGAGGCTACCGCTCTCCGAGGCCGGCGACGTCCCTGGTAGGTCTAGTGGCCGATCTTAAAGGGGCCGTGTTCCTGATCATTTCTTCCAACGGTGGTGGTCAATGACGCCCGAGGTGGACTTGATCCGTGCATCGGCCAGAGCGACGACCGCCCCCAGCCTCTCCAGCGCCCACACCGCCGCATCCC
>JALYTR010000304.1 GCA_030854165.1 Pseudomonadota bacterium
TGGTCATCGGCGGGAGGATGTTGCGGACGGCCTGTGGCAGGATGATGCGGCGGAAGGTCAGCGCCGCCCTCATGCCGAGCGACCCGGCCGCCGGCGCCGCTGTCGCGGCGCGGCTGCGGCTCTCCAACGCCCAGCGGGACCGCCTCGTCGCGGCCCTGGGGAGCGAGCCGGCCCTGATCTCCTGGATGAGCCCGCGCCAGATGCGTCAGGTCGTCTATCGCCTGGGCGAGGAGGCGTTCCGCGACCGCGTCACCCTGGCCTGGGCGGCGTCCGACCGGCCTGGGGGCGCCATGCAGTGGCGCGCCCTTCTGCCCATGGCCCAGGGCTGGCCCCGCCCCTCTCTGCCCCTGACCGGCGAGGAGGTGGCGGCGGCCGGCGTGCCGCGCGGCCCGCTCATCGGCGCGGTGCTGCGCGAGATCGAGGCGTGGTGGATCGACAATGATTTCACCGCCGATAAGCTGTCGGTGGTCGAGCGGCTCAAATCGGTGGTTCAGGGAATGGTCTATTGAAAATCGGTATCCTGGAAACCGGCGCGCCCCCCGCCGACCTGGCGGACCGGTTCGGCGACTACGCCGTCATGTTCGAGCATCTGCTGGGCGAAACCGCCTTCGAGTGGGTCCATTTCAACGTCCAGGCCGGCGAGCTGCCGCCGACGCCGAGCGTCTGCGACGGCTATCTGATCACCGGCTCGTCGGCCGGGGTCTACGAGCCCCTGCCTTGGATCGGCGCGACCGAGCGCTTCCTGCAAGACGCCAAGGGCAAGGCGGCCCTGGTCGGGGTCTGCTTCGGCCATCAGCTCATGGCCCAGGCGTTCGGCGGCAAGGTGATCAAGTCGCCCAAGGGCTGGGGCGTCGGCCTGCATCGGTATGAAGTCATTCATCGCCGGCCGTGGATGGACGCGGCGACGAGCTTCGCCGCCGCCGCCTCGCATCAGGATCAGGTGGTCGAGGCGCCGCCGGCGACCACCGTGCTGGCCGGCAGCGATTTCACGCCTTTGGGAATGCTCGCCTGGGACGATCAGCCGGCGCTCTCCATCCAGCTTCATCCGGAGTTCGAGCCGGCCTACGCCCAGGCCCTGATCGAGGCGCGACGCGGCCGCTATGGGGAGGCGCGGGCCGACACGGCGATCGCCTCCCTGGACGGACCCGACGATCGCGCCCGGCTGGGCCGCTGGATCGGCGGGTTTCTGGCGGGGACCTGAATGCCTCTCTTCCCCCCTTGGGGGAAGTACGGCCGAAGGCCGGGATGGGGGCGGGGCCGCGCTCGGTCGTTACGGCGAGAGCCCCCTTCGGCGCTTCGCCCCACTTCCCCCAAGGGGGGAAGAGAGGTTCATCTCCATGAACGTGGGGAGGATTTTTCTCACGGCCATTTCACCACCGGGGGCATGGAAGAGAGGATGGATTCGATGTTTCCCCCCGTCTTCAGCCCGAACATCGTGCCGCGGTCATAGAGCAGGTTGAACTCCACATAGCGGCCCCGGCGGACAAGCTGTTCCTCCCGGTCGGCGGGTGTCCACGGCTCACTCATCCGGTGGCGGGCGATCCTGGGGAAGACGTCCAGCACCGCTTCGCCCACGCCACGCGTGAAGGCCAGGTCGCGCTCGAAGTCACCGCTGTCGTGCCGGTCGTAGAAGATGCCGCCGATGCCGCGCGGCTCGCTTCGGTGGGGGAGGAAGAAATAGCGGTCGCACTCGGCCTTGAATTTCGCATGCCAGCTAGCGTCGTGGGCGTCGCAGGCGCGCTTGAGGGCGGCGTGGAAGAGGGTTGCGTCCGGCGCCGCCTCACTTCGCTGTTCATCGACGAGCGGCGTCAGGTCCGCCCCGCCGCCGAACCAGCCGTGCGTGGTCTGAAGATAGCGGGTGTTCATGTGCACCGCCGGCACGCGCGGGCTCGCCATATGGGCGATGAGGCTGATTCCGACAGCGACGAAACGCGGGTCGTCCGAGCCGCCCGGCATGGCGGCGGCCATCTCGGGGGTGAACTGGCCGTGCACGCGGGACACATGCAGACCGCACTTCTCGAAGAACCGGCCGCGCAGCATCCCCATCATCCCGCCGCCGCCGCCCTCCCGCGCCCAGGGCGTCAGTCCGAACCGGCCCGGCGGGCCCGGATAGAGTTCCTCCGGCGCCTCGTCTTCCAGGGCCTCGAAGGCGACGACGACGCGGTCGCGCAATTCCTCGAACCCTGCGGCGGCGCGCTCGGAACGGTCTTGCGTGGCGGCCTCGGAAAGGGGCATGGGCCGCTCATAGCATCTAAGGACGCCCGCATGCCCAACATGATCGAAGCCCGGGTCGTCGCGGCCCGGCGGGGCGAGAACCCCTTCGTGATCGCCAGACTGGCCTCGGGCTGGCTGGTGATCGGCGACGTGCAGCCGCTGGCCGGCTACTGCCTGCTTCTGGCCGATCCGGTGGTGGAGAGCGTCAACGCGCTCGGCGAGGCGGAGCGGGCGCGCTACTGGCTGGATGTTTCGAGGGCCGGCGATGCTCTCCTCGAGATCACCGGCGCCTGGCGGATCAACTATGAGACGTGGTGCAATCAGGAACCGTCCCTGCACACCCACATCACGCCGCGCTACCTGACAGAGGCCGAGGCCGATCGCCGTCGGCCGGCCTGCGTGGCCTACGACTGGGCGTCGGCGCGGAGGTTCGATCCAGCCGTGGACGGAGCCTTCATGGCCCGGATGCGGGCGGCATTGACCCCGCCCTAGTCGTCGATCGCGGCATAGACCAGGGTGCGCAGTTCGCGGCGGAGGGGGTAGGTGCTGGAGGGGGTGAGCTGGGTCATGAAGACGACGATGAGGTCTTCGGCCGGATCGATCCAGAAAGCGGTGCTGGCCGCGCCGCCCCAGTAGTATTGCCCGGCGCTCCCGGCCAGCAGGGTCCTGGCCGGATCGACGACCACCGCGAATCCCAGGCCAAAACCCACCCCGGCATTGGTCTCCTCGCTGAACATCGAGCGGGACATCTGAGTGAGATCGCGCCCGCCGGGCAGGTGATTGACGGTCATCAAATCCAGGGTCTTGCGGCTCAGGAACCGCGTTCCTTCCGCCTTGCCGCCGGCCAGCAGCATCTGGCAGAATTTCAGATAGTCGGCGGCCGTGGAGACCAGGCCGCCGCCGCCGGAGACGAAGGCGGGCGGCGCGAGATAGCCGCTGGTCTTCGGATCGTCGTTGAGGGCCAGCGCGCCATCGGGGCCCACGCCGTAGCAGGCGGCCAGGCGCGGCGCCTTGCCGGCCGGTACATGAAAATCCGTATCCACCATGCCGAGCGGCTCGATCAGCCGTGTACGGAGGAAGTCCGCGAACGGCATGCCCGAGACGACTTGAACGAGATAGCCCAGGACGTCGGTGGCGACCGAATAGTTCCAGGCCTCGCCCGGCGAGAAGTCCAGCGGCAGCTTGGCCAGAGCCTCTACCATGCCCTCGAGAGTGAGCTTGCCACCCATCTCGCCGATCCCGGCCTTGCGATAGGCGGCGTCGACATTGGTGCGGGCCTGGAAGCCGTAGGTGAGCCCCGAGGTGTGGCGCAGCAGATCGACGATGAGCATCGGACGCTCCGGACGGCGGGTCTGGAAGAGCGGCGGGACGCCGGCGACGAAAACGCCCAGACCCCGCCAGGCGGCTATGAACTTCTCCACGGGGTCGTCGAGAG
>JALYTR010000024.1 GCA_030854165.1 Pseudomonadota bacterium
TCGTAATATTCGACGCTGGTAATGTCCTTGGTCAGCGGACCACCAGATGGGCCTTGCTTCGACTTGTCGTCGCGGGTCAGGTCCGGGCTGATGATCGTCCAGCTATGTCCGTGGTCGGTGGATTTGTAGACCACATCGGCGCCCCAGTAGAGGGTGTTGGGATCGTGCGGCGACATCATCAAGGGCGACGTCCAGTTGAAGCGATGCTCGAGTTCGCTCGCCGGGTGTCCGGAGAAGTCGCCGGGAAAGGCGCTGACGTCCTGCGACTGCTCCGAGCGCTTGTCGAAGCGGTTGATGCCGTTCTCGGAGTCGCTGTAGATGATCTTGTTGTCGCGCGGATCGGCCAGTACGAAGCCGCACTCGCCGCCGCCGGCTGGGAACCAGTCGCGAGGTCCGATCACCCCCTCGTCGTCGAAGCTGGCCACTGTGAGGTTGGAATTGTCCTGCTGGGCGCCATAGACCCAGTAGGGGAAGGCTTGGTCGGTCGAGACGTGATAATAGGCGCCGGTCGGCTGGTTTTCCTGGGTCGACCAGGTCTTGCCGTCGTCGCGCGAGACGCTCGCCCCGCCGTCGTTGCCGTTGATCAGCCGGTTCGGGTCGGCCGGATCGATCCACAGGGCGTGGTGGTCGCCGTGGGTCGCCGCGACCAGGGAGAACGACTTGCCGCCGTCGGTGGATTTCAAGAGGCCGGTGTTGACCGCATAGACTGTGTCGACCGCCTTGGGATCGGCGTAGACCTTGGAGAAGTACCACGCCCGCTGACGCACCCGCCCGTCGGTGTTGACCAGGCGCCAGGTCTGCCCCGCGTCGTCGGAGCGGTAGAGGCCGGCGTTTTTGGCCTCGATCATGGCGTAGATGCGCTTGGGGTCAGCGGCCGAAACCGAGACGTCGATCCGCCCGAGGATGCCGTCCGGCAGGCCGTTTCCTTTCAGCTGCGTCCAGGTCGCCCCGCCGTCGGTGGAGCGGTAGAGGCCGCTGCCCGCCCCGCCGCTGGAGAAGTTCCACGGCTGGCGGCGCACCTGCCACATCGCCGCATAGACGATGCGCGAATCGTGCGGATCGAAGGTGACGTCGATCGCCCCGGTGTCCGCGTCCTTGTAGAGCACCTTGGCCCAGGTCCGGCCGCCGTCGGTGGTGCGGAAGACGCCGCGCTCGGCGTTGGGGCCGAAGGCGTGGCCGATCGCCGCCACCAGGACGATGTCGGGATTGTTCGGATCGACGATCAGGGCGCCGATCTGGCGGCTGTCCTTGAGGCCGATATTGGCCCAGGTCTTGCCGCCATCGACGGACTTGTAGACCCCATCCCCATAGGTGATGTCGCCGCGCAGGGCGCCTTCGCCCGATCCCACATAGATGATGTTGTGATTGGACGGCGCCACGGCGACCGCTCCGATCGAGGCGATGGGCTGGGAATCGAAAATCGGCGTCCACTTCGCCCCCGAATCGACGGTCTTCCACACCCCGCCGGCCGCCGCGCCGAAATAGAAGACGCCCGGCTCGCCCGAGACGCCGGTCACCGCCACCGAGCGCCCGCCCCGGTAGGGGCCTATGCCGCGCCACTGCATCGCCTTGAAGAGGGAGGGATCGACCGGCGCCGCCGTGCTCGTCGAGGTCTGGGCGGAGGGCGCGGCCATAGCCGATCCGGTGGCCAGCGTCAGGGCCAGCAGACTGGGCGTCAGCCAGGGGTGCGACCGGTGTGAAGTGGCGTGGATCATGCAAGCCTCCCGTTCGCGGTTTGACGCCTCTATGGCCGACCGCGCGCCGATGAGGATTAGGGCGGCCCGAGCGGCCATGCAAGCGCGCGTCCTTCGCTATTTTCCGCCGCGATCGATGGACGCATCGTTGGCGAGCTTGAACGTCGCGTAGGCGAACCCTTTCGAGATGAACTCCATCACATACGGGGCGGTGTTGGCGAGGTTGTCGCACCAGCGGTGCGGGTTATCCACGCAGCCGCCGTCGAAGCTTGGAATGTTTCCCTCGTAGTTTCCGCGAAAGCCGCCCCAGATATCGACTCTCGACTCCGACTTGCAGCAATCCTGCTGGGTCAGAATCCCCGTATTCGGGACACCCGCCAGACTGAACGAATTCGAGTCGGTCCCGTCGTTGCCGGTCCGGGCGAGGCGGGAAACCAGACCCATCGACGCAAAATACTTCGTGAAATACCGATTGCCCCTTCGTGAGCCGGGCACGACATTGGGCGGAAACCGCTGGACGTTGGAGGCGTGCTGAGGATCGGCGACCAGAATGGCGTAGTTCGGCGTCGCCGTCACGTCCGAGTCTATATCGAATACGATTTTGCTCAATTCCTTCGGCGGCAAGGTTTTCGTGTAGTATTTCGAGCCAAGCAGGCCGATCTCTTCACCGCCAAACCAGATGTAGCGCAGCCGATTGCGTGTCGGCGTATTCGCCATCTTCAGGGCCACCTCGAGGATGGTCGCCGAGCCGGTCGCGTTGTCCAGAATTCCCGCCCCATAGATGGAGTCGAGGTGCGCATCGACGACCACGACATGGTTCGGATCGCCAAACGGCGAGTCGGCGATCAGATTATAGTCCACGCCCTTGGAATTGTATCGCGCCCGCACGTCGAGATGCGCGACGGGCGCGCGCCCGGCGATGTACTGGCGGGACAGATCCGCGCCCACCGCATAGGAAGCGACTCCGACGACGGGAATGCTGGCGACATTGGCGAGGTAGGCCGGAAAAGCCACGCTCGGCTTGGGCGATCCTCGATAATTGTCCTGGTCGGCCTCGCCCGGATAATTGAAAATAATCGCGCCCGCCGCGCCCGCGGCTTGAGCGTTCGCCACCTTGGTGTCGAGGGGGCATCCGCCGCGCTCGATCAGGGCGATGTTTCCCGCCGAAAAGCCGGCGAAGTCCCTGGGCGCGCAACCGCCTCGCGGATCGCCGGCGGGGTCGGCGACAATCCCGCCCACCGGCTGCACGGGCGCCGTCGGCGCGCCATGGCCGGAGAGCCGGGCCACGTACCAATCCTTGGAGACGGCGTAGTCCTGGCCGGCCACGCTGAAGATCGGAAGACCGGTGAGATGGAATTCGGTATATTCGTAAGGTTGAATCGTGACCCGATAGCCGGCCCCTCGCATGAGGGCGGCCACATAATCGACCGAAGCCTTGTAGCCCGGCGTGCCGGTGTCGCGGTTACCATGGCCATCGGGCCCGGGGTTGCGATCGGCGATCGCCTGAAACGCGACCAGATGGTCGAAAAGGGGCTGCTGGCGGATGCACTCCACCAGCTTGGCCGCCGTGTCGTTGACCCGCGCCTCGCAGGCCTTGTTGGAAGGGGCCGCGACGGCGTGGCCGCAAACCGCCAGGCCCAGCGCGGCTCCCGCGACCGCGATCAATCCGACGGGTGTCCCTTTCGAAGTCTTCATCGGCGGCGCCTCCCGCGCTGGAATTTTTAAGTCGGCGGGCTGACAAACCCCGCGCTACAAAGGATAGACACTGGCGCAAAGGAGAGCGCAACCATGAGATTCGTCCTTTACGCCCTGGCCCTCGGCGCGGCGCTGGCCGGCGCGAGCGCCGTGGCGCAACCGACCCCGCAACCGGCTCCGCCGTCCCCGCCGATCGAGGCGCCGCGCGATCTGCCCTACCCCGGCGTGTTGCGCCTGGCGGTGGACGCCACCGACCTGACTCACGCCATCTTCAGCGTGCGCGAGACCATCCCCGTCCAGGGCGGCGGGCCGATCGCCCTGCTCTATCCCAAGTGGCTTCCAGGCAACCACTCGCCTACCGGCCCGATCGACAAGCTGGCCGGGCTGACCATCACCGCCGCCGGCCAGCCGGTGGCGTGGAAGCGCGATCCGGTGGATGTCTACGCCTTCCACGTCGATGTCCCCGCCGGGGCCACGGCCCTGGATCTCACTTTCCAGTTCCTCTCGCCGGTCGCCACCCGCGAGGGGCGGATGATGATGACCCCCGACATGCTCAGCCTCCAATGGAACACACTCGCCCTCTATCCGGCCGGCTATTTCGCCCGCCAGATCGCCGTCGAGCCCAGCGTCAAGCTCCCCGATGGGTTCACCCTGGCCGGGGCGCTGGAAACCGCCCAGGTCGCCGGTTCGGTGACGACGTTCAAGCCGACCACGCTCAACACCCTCATCGATTCGCCGCTGATCGCCGGGCGCTATTTCCGGCGGTTCGATCTGGACCCCGGCGGTCCGGCCCCGGTGCATCTGGACGTCATTGCCGACCGTCCCGACGAACTGGCCGCCACGGGCCCGCAGATCGCCGCCCACAAGGCCCTGGTCCAGCAGGCCTACCGCCTCTTCGCCTCCCACCACTACGATCACTACGATTTCCTGTTTTCCCTGAGCGACAAGATGGGCGGCAACGGCCTGGAGCATCACCAGTCCAGCGAGGACGGCACGATCCCGAAATACTTCACCGATTGGGACAAGACCCCGGCCGGCCGCGATCTGCTGGCCCATGAATACACCCACTCGTGGAACGGCAAATCCCGCCGACCGGCCGATCTGTGGACGCCGAATTTCAATGTCCCCATGCGCGACAGCCTGCTGTGGGTCTACGAGGGCCAGACCCAGTACTGGGGCTATGTCCTGGCGGCGCGCGCCGGCCTGCTCACCCGCCAGCAGGCCCTCGACGCCATCGCCGACGTCGCCGCGGCCTACGATCACCGGTCCGGACGCGCCTGGCGCGACCTGGAGGACACCACCAACGATCCGATCATCGCCATGCGCCGGCCCCTCTCGTGGCTCAGTTGGCAGCGAAGCGAGGACTATTATTCCGAGGGCCAGCTGATCTGGCTGGACGCCGACACCCTGATCCGCAAGCTCTCGGGCGGCAGGCGATCGCTGGACGACTTCGCCAAGGCCTTCTTCGGGGCCGACAACGGCAGCTTCGTCACCTCGACCTACACCTTCGACGATGTGGTTGCGGCCCTGAACGGGGTGCAGCCCTATGACTGGGCCGCCTTCCTGCACGCCCGTCTGCAAGGCCACGGCCCCGGCGCCCCGCTGGACGGCCTGGGGCGCGGCGGCTACCGCCTGATCTATACGGGCGTGGAATCCGACTACCTGGCCAGCGCCGAGAAGATTCGCAAGATCACAGACTTCTCCTTCTCGCTTGGCCTGACGGTGGGCAAGGAGGGCATGCTGACCGACGTCGCCTGGGACGGGCCCGCCTTCAAGGCCGGCCTCACCAGCGGCGACCAGATCGTCGCGGTGAACGCCGACGCCTACGATCCGGACAAACTCAAGGAGGCGGTTCGCGCCGCCCGTGGAACGGCGGGGCCGATCGCCCTGCTGGTCAAGGACAACGACACCTTCCGCACCGTCACCATCGCCTACCACGACGGCCTTCGCTACCCCCACCTGGAACCCGTCGCCGGCGCAAAGGCCAGCCTCGACGAGATATTGCGGGCCCGGCCGTGAATTTTGATCCTCCCCCGCTTCGCGGAGGAGGATCGAAATCGACGAACGGTCCTGAACTCTTATCCGCCGCCGCAAAGCCGGAGGAGATTGAACCTACTTCTCCATGTCCGGATAAGGCCCCACGCCGCCGTCGGCGATGAACTGGTCGATGCGGGCGGTCAGCACGGGCAGAGGCACCGAGCCCATCTCCAGCACGGTGTCGTGGAAGGCACGGAGGTTGAACTTCGCCCCCAGGGCCTTTTCCGCCTTGGCGCGGCCGGCCTCGAAGGCCATCTCGCCCAGGTAGTAGCTGAGCGCCTGTCCCGGCCAGGAGATGTAGCGATCGACTTCGGTGGCGATCTCGTGGTCGGAAAGGGCGGTGTTGTCGTGCAGATAGGCGACCGCCCGCTCGCGCGTCCAGCCTTCGCTATGGATGCCGGTATCGACCACCAGGCGGGCCGCCCGCCACATCTGATAGGTCAGCATGCCGAACCGGTCGTAGGGCGTCTCGTAGAGGCCCATCTCCAGGCCGAGCTTTTCACAATAGACCGCCCAGCCCTCGCCGTAGGCCGAGATATAGACCTTCTGGCGAAACATGGGCTGGCCCTTGTGCTCCAGGGCGATGGCCATCTGCCAGGCGTGGCCGGGGGCCGATTCGTGCAGGGTCAGGGCGGTGAGGTTGTAGAGCGCCCGCGAGGGCAGGTCGTAGGTGTTGACCAGATAGACATCCGGCCCGCCGCGCCCCGAGGTGTAGAAGGGCGCCATATCGGCCGGCACCGGCTTGATGGCGAACCGGCCCCTGGGCATGTAGCCGAAATAGTCGCGCGCCTTGCCGTCGAACTGTTTGGCGATCCACGCGGCCCGCCACAGCAGCTCCTGCGGCGTCTTGGCGTAGAATTGCGGGTCGGTGCGCAGGAAATGCAGGAAGGCCGGGAAGTCGCCGGTAAACCCGGTCTCCTTCATCGTCGCCAGCATCTGGGCGTGGATTTTGGCGACCTCATCGAGGCCGATCTGGTGGATCGCCGCCGGCGTGAGGTCGAGGGTGGTGAATTCCTTGATCTTGGACTGATAGAAGGCCGCCCCGTCGGGCAGGTCGTCGGCCGCCAGGGTTTCGCGCGCGCCGGGGATGTAATCCTCGCGCATGAACTTCAGCATCGCCAGGTGGGCGGGAATGACCGCGTCCCTGATCGCTTCGGCCCCTTGCGCGCGCAAGGCCGCCTGCCGCGCCGCCGGGATGGTCGCCGGCATGGCCTTGAACGGCGTGTAGAAGAGGTTGGCCTCGAGGCTGGGGGCCTCGGTGATCGCGGTCAGCGAGACGTCGCGGCCGGTGAGGGTCACCTTCGGCGGGGTGAAACCGCGCTTCAGGCCGGCGCGCATGTTGTCGATCTGCTGGGCGAAATAGCGCGGGAACTGGCGAAGCTGGGCGATGTAGTTGCGGTAGTCCTCGTCGGTGCGAAAGGTGCGGCGCGCCGTCCCGCCCAGGCCCCCCCAGAAGGTGCTGTCGGAATTGACCGGCATTTCGTAGTCGGCGAAGCGCTGGTCGTCGATCAGGACGGCGATCTGGGCGCGATAGATGCCAAAGTCGATGCGCGCCTGGGGAGAGAGGTCCGCCACCGGCAGGGCGTCGAGCCGGGCCGCGACATCGGTCCAATAGGCGAGGCGGGCGGCCTGGTTGGCGGCGCTAACATCCGGCAGATGATCGGCGATCGGGCGGCTGAGATCCTCGCCGTCTTCTCCGGTGAACTGGGCCTCCCGCCACGCCCATTCGGTGGTGTAGATGGCCTTGAACCGGGCGTCGGCGCCATGGTCCAAGGCGGTGTCCGCGCCATGGGCCAGGGCGGCGGCGGACAGGATGAGCAGGGCGGCGCCGAAGGCGGCGATCAGTCTATTCATGGTGGGGTTCCCGTGGGGCGAGCCGGTGTCTTGCCAGATTCTCATAGTAGGGACGAGCCGCCTCGGCGATCGCCTGCAGCCTGTCGTCCAGATTGGCCGCCGCGGGTTCCGTTCGGGGCGCGGCGAATCCGGTGGAGCGCTCCACCGCCTGGTACCAGACCGGCGCCCAGGCGCCGTCTGTGGCGCGGCGGCCGGGCGGCCAGCGGAGCATTTCCTCCGTGAACGGAATGGTCAGGGCGGCGCAGAGGGCGGTGAGCGCGCGGCGCGGATCGGCCAGCACATCCTCGGCTTCGATCACCGGCGGCGCGCCCCCGAGCCGGTTAGCCTCCCGGTCGAACAGTTCCGCCTGCCGGACAAAGCCGATGTCGGCGAGCGTCACCTCCTGGCGGCGAGCGGCGTAGGAGGCCAGCACCTTTTCCGGCGCGCGGATCAGGAAGGCGCTCCGGCAGCCGGCCATCCAGGCCAGATCGATCCCCTCCACCATGTGATGGGTCATGTGTTTCTGATAGAAGATCGGCGCGCCGTTCGGGACCGGTCCCAGCAGGCGCTCGATCACGCATCGCCAGTCGGTCGGCTCGGCGGCGAGCACCTCGTCGCGCATCGGATGGTCGATCCCGGTCATGGCCAGATAGGCGCCGTAGAAGGGCTCGTCGATCGCCGCGGTGTCCGCCCGGTTCTCGAAGGCGCGCATCATGGCGGTGGAGAGGTTGCGCGGCCCCGACCACAGGGCGATGCGGATCGGCTCGGGCGCCGTCACCAGCGCGGCCCCGCCGCCGCGTCGGCTTCCTTCAGGGCGCCGTAGAGGGCCTGGATGCGGCCGGTCACCGGCCCTGGCGAGAGGGGCAGGGCGCGGCCGTCGATCTGGCGCACCGGGGTTATGCCGGCCATGGTCCCGGTGACGAAGGCCTCGTCGGCGCCGCGCGCCTCTTCGGGGCTGAAATCGCCGAGCTCGACCTCTATGTCGTTGTCGCGGCAAAGCTCGATCGCATGGCCGCGGGTGATCCCGTTGAAGCAATAGGCTCCCGCCGAGGTGAACACCGTCCCGCCGCGCGCGAAGAAGAAGTTGGTGGCGTTGCAGCTCGACACACAGCCCCGCGGATCGAGCATCAGGGCTTCGTCGGCCCCCTTGTCGATGGCTTCCAGAAGGGCGGTGATCAGGTTGAGCCGACTATGCGAATTGAGCCGCATGTCGAACATCGCCGCCGGCGTGCAGACGACGGAGACGGTGGCGAGGCTGAGACCCGCGCCGCCGCCGGTGGGCGCCTTGTGCTCGGCGACGATGGCGATCGTCGGCCGGCCTAGGGCGTTGCGCGGATCCTGGCTTACCGTGGCCTTGAGGCCGCGCGTCACCATCAGGCGGACGTGCACCCCATCGGTCATGGCGTTGGCCTCGAGGGTGCGGCGCAGGGCGTCGGCGATCCCGGCGCGGGTGAGGCCGATATCCAGGCCGATGGCCCGCGCGCCGTCGTAGAGGCGATCCAGATGCGCCTCCAGGAAGAGCAGCCGCCCCTTGTGCAGCCGCAGCCCCTCCCACACTCCGTCGCCCATGGAAAAGCCGGCGTCGAAGATCGACACCTTGGCCTCGTCCCGCCCCACCAGTTCGCCGTTCAGCCAGACCTTGACGGCCTCGTTGCGCGGATCGGCCGCATAGTCCTGACTTCCCGCCATGGCGCCTCCAAACAATGCTCGCGTTGCGGGACCTAGGCAGAGTCTCGCCGGGCGGCCAACGGATGTGATATCCGGTTTCACTCAAGAGACAATGATGACGCGACCGCCCCCTCCACCCCTTCGGGGTCCCCCTCCCCCATGAAGAGGCATTGGGGAGGAGAGGCGGCGGCCAACCACCCACTCTCCTCCCCCGCTCTCTTGCGGGGGAGGAGGACCGCGAAGCGGTGGAGGGGGCGGGGGAAAGGGCGCGCTCCTTCCGCTCTAACGCCTTTTGCCTAAAGACCGCGCATGATCCCCGCTCTCGAAACCCTCGACCGCGCCAGCCTCACGCGCTTCGACGACATCGTCGATGTCCGCACCCCCGCCGAGTTTGCTCTGGACCATGTGCCGGGCGCCATCAACCTGCCGGTGCTGAGCGACGACGAGCGCGCGGCGGTGGGAACAATCTACGTCCAGGACTCCCGTCTCAAGGCCCGGCGGATCGGCGCCGCGTTCGTGGCGCGCAACATCGCCGGCCACCTGGAAGGGGCCCTGAACGACAAGGCCGGCCCCTACGCGCCGCTGATCTATTGCTGGCGCGGTGGCCAGCGCTCCCACGCCATGGCCACCGTCCTTTCCCAGGTGGGCTGGCGGCCCACGACGATCGCCGGCGGATACAAGAGCTGGCGCCGCCACGTCACCGCCCGCCTCTACGACGCCGAGCCGGAATTCCGCGTGGTGCTGCTGGACGGAAACACCGGCTGCGGCAAGACGGAAATCCTCGTCCAGCTTGGCGAGGCGGGGGTCCAGATCCTCGACCTCGAAGGCCTGGCGGGCCATCGCGGCTCCTTGTTCGGCGCCCTGCCCGGACGCCCGCAGCCCGGCCAGAAGCTGTTCGAGACCACGCTCCTGGAGGCGCTGGACCGGCTGGATTTCGCCCGCCCGATCCTGGTGGAAGCCGAATCGAGCAAGATCGGCGATCTCAACCTGCCGCCGGCCTTGTGGAAGGCCATGGCCGCCGCGCCGCGGATCGAGCTTTCCGCCCCGCGCGCCGCCCGCGCCCGCTATCTGACGGGGGCCTATGCCGATATCGCCGAGAACACGGAGAGCCTGGAGGCGGCCCTGGCGAAACTTCCCGGCCGGCATGGGCGAAAGCGGCTGGCGCAATGGCGAGCGATGGTCGTCGACGGCGCCTTCGAGACCCTGGCCGAGGCCCTGATGGAAGCCCACTACGATCCCGCCTATGAACGTGGCCGCCGCGCCGATGACCGGCCCCCCCTGGGCGTGGTGGCCATGGACGACCTCGATCCGGCCAGCCTGCGGGCGGCGGCAAGTCAAGTCGCCGCTCTGGCGGCAAGCTATTGAAAGTTACGCCATGCCGCCAGATCCCATCCGCCTGACCTCCCTCGCCCACGGCGGGGGCTGCGGGTGCAAGCTCGCGCCCTCGGTGCTCGCCGAAATCCTCGCCGGCATGCCGATGGCCGGCGCATTTCCCGACCTGCTGGTGGGCGCGGAGACCGCCGACGACGCCGCCGTCTGGCGCCTCAGCGATGATCAGGCCCTGGTGGCGACGACCGACTTCTTCATGCCCATCGTCGACGATCCCCTCGACTTTGGCCGCATCGCCGTGACCAACGCTCTCTCCGATGTCTACGCCATGGGCGCGAAACCGATCCTGGCTCTGGCCATCGTCGGCATGCCGGTGGACAAACTTCCGGTGGAGAGCATCCGCGCCATCCTGGCCGGCGGCGCGGCGGCGTGCGCCGAGGCCGGCGTTCCGGTGGCCGGCGGCCATTCCATCGACAGCGCCGAGCCGATCTATGGCCTGGTCGCCCTGGGCCTGGTTCATCCCGACAAGTTGCTCAGAAACAGCACTGCGCGGCCCGGCGACGTTCTCCTCCTCACCAAGGCCCTGGGCGTCGGTGTGCTGAGCGCGGCCTTCAAACAGGGGCGGCTGGCGGCCGGCGGCTATGAGACCCTGATCGCCTCGACCACCCAGCTGAACGCGGTCGGCGCCGAACTGGCCGGGATGGCCGGCGTCCACGCGGTCACCGACGTCACCGGCTTCGGCCTCATCGGCCACGCCCTGGAGATGGCGCGCGGGGCCGGCCTGACGGTGGAGCTCGACGACGCCCAAATCCCTCTCCTCGCTGGCGTCGAAGCCTTGGCTCGGGCCGGCGTGCGCACGGGGGCAGCGGGGCGCAACTGGGAAAGCTACCGGGACGCCGTTCGCCTGGGCGACACGTCCGACTGGCGCCGCGATGTCCTTTGCGATCCCCAGACCAGCGGCGGCCTGCTGATCGCCGTGGATGAGGCGCGGGCGGGGCAGGTCCTCGACCTGGTTCGAAGCCGGGGATTCGCGATCGCCGCCGCCGTCGGCCGGGTGATCGCCGGGCCGCCGGAAATCCGCCTCGCTTAGGTCAGCAGGTCCAGCCGTTCGAGCCCCCGGAAGAAGGGCAGGGTGCGCCAGACCGGGGCCGCGTCCGGTTCGGCCAGGCGCAGACCCGGGTAGCGCTCGAAGAGGCGGGTCAGGGCCACCTGCGCTTCCAACCTCGCCAACGGCGCGCCGATGCAGATGTGCGCCCCGCCGCCGAACGCCACGTGCGGGCTCTTCTTGCGGGTGATGTCGAAGCGGTGCGGATCCTCGAACACGTCGCCGTCGCGGTTGGCCCCGCGCAGCGACAGCAGCATCGACTGATGGGCGTGCATCGGGCAGCCGCCCACCTCCATCTCCCGCGAGGCGATGCGGCCGGTGACATCCACCGGCGGCTCGAAGCGCAGCACCTCCTCCACCGCCGCGCCGATCAGGCTGGGATCGGCGCGCAGCTTGGCCAGTTCGGCCGGGTGGGTGAGGAAGAGCCGCGCGCCGTTGCCGATCAGGTCGGTGGTGGTGAGGTTGCCGCCGACCAGCAGGGCGGTCAGGTTCGAGGCCAGTTCGGCGTCGGAGACGGCCGCCCCCGCCGCCTGCTGCTGGACCATGTCGGTGACCAGGTCGTCGCCGGGGCTGGCGCGCCGCGCCTCGAGCATGCCGCGCATATAGGGGCCAAGGGCGTTCATCGAAGCGACCATATGGGCGGTCTGCGCCGGCGTGCGCAGCGGATTGAGGGACTGGATCACCCCTTCGGACCAGTCGCGGAACTCCGCGAGGCGGGCGTGATCCACGCCCAGGATGGCGGCGATGACGTCGATGGGAATGGGCAGGGCGAAGCGGGCCATCAGGTCGAAGCGGTCCGCATCGCCGATCGCGTCCAGGGCCGCGGCGACGATCCGCTCGACCTCCGGCCGAAACCTGGCCACCCGTCGGTAGAGCGCCTGGGCGAGCGGCGGCCGAAGCCGGGCGTGATCGGGATCGTCCATCAGCAGGATCGAGCCCTGACGGTCAGAGCTGTCGAGGCCTTCGACCCTCTGCTCCACGATCCGCCTGGTCAGCACCGCCGCGTCTTCCGCCTTGGCCGGATCGCGCCAAAGGGTGAGGTCGGTCAGCACCCCGCGCACGTCCTCGTGGCGGGTGAGAAAGAATACCCCCGCCGCCTCGTCGCGCAGCACCGGATGGCCAGCGCGCAGCGCATCGAGCATGACGTGCGGATCCTCCCGGAAGGCGGGGTTCAGCGGTGTCAGTTCAAGGATATGCGGCGCGGCGTCGTCGGCCATTGGTCGTCGTTCCTCCCCATTCGTCTGGGCTTCCAATAGCCTAGAATGCCGCCTCGGTCCCCAGGCCCGTTTCCACCGCCCGCCGATAGACGAACCAGCCGGCCGCCAGGTCCTGGACGATGGCGCCCAGGGACTTGTAGATCGTCACGTCGGCCTCGCTCACCCGTCCGGGCAGAGTTCCGGCCATGACCTCGCCGATCTCGCCCAGCACATGCTCCGCGCCGATCGCGCCGGCGGCGATGGCGTGCAGGACCTCGCCGCCCTGGGCGAGAACCCCCTCGCGGTGGTCGGCGAACAGGCGCGCCCGCGCCACCAGGGCGTCGTCGGCTTCCCGGGGCCCGGCGACGCTTGAG
>JALYTR010000305.1 GCA_030854165.1 Pseudomonadota bacterium
GGCATGTCCCTGGCCGTTCGGGGCGAGGCGGCGCGTCACTTCCGCCGGCCGCCGGCCGAGGTGTTCGACACCTCCGGCGCGGGCGACACCGCCCTGGCGGCCCTCGGCGTGGCGCTGGCCGCCGGCGCGGATTTGCATGGAGCCATCGATCTGGCCCTGCTCGCCTCGTCCGTGGCCGTGGAAAAAGCCGGCACGGCCACCGTTACGGCCGACGAACTGGTCGAGGCGGAACTGGCGGCGCACCGCGCCCCCGCGGAGGCCAAGGTCGCCGGCGTTTCGCGGATGGTCAGGGACGTGGCGTGCTGGCGCGCAAGCGGCATGAAGATCGGCTTCACCAACGGCTGTTTCGATATCCTGCATCCGGGCCACATCGCCTACCTCGGCCAGGCGCGCGGCTGGTGCGACCGCCTGATCGTCGGGCTCAACACCGACCGCTCGGTGCGGGCCAACAAAGGGCCGGGGCGGCCGGTGAATCCCCTGGAGGCGCGCGCCCTGGTTCTGGCGGGCCTCGCCTGCGTCGATCTGGTCGTGCCGTTCGACGACGATACGCCCGAGGCGCTGATCGCCGCCGCGCGTCCCGATATCCTCATCAAGGGCGGCGATTACACCGATCAGGGCGTCGTCGGCCATGAGATCGTCAGCGCCTATGGCGGCGAGGTGCGCCTGGCCGCCTTCGTCGAGGGACACTCCACCACCGCGACTCTGCGGCGGTTTTCGGAGCGGGCATGAGTCGTCGCATCGTCTTCGTCACCGGTGGGGCCGGGTTCATCGGCTCCAACATCGTCGCCCGGCTTGCCGAGGACCATGGACTCGACCTGGTCGTCTGCGACCGCCTGCGCGGGGCGGACACCGGCAAATGGCGCAACCTCGCCAAGCACCCGATCGGCGACCTGGTGGCGCCGGAGGGCATGTGGGAATGGCTGGAGAAACGCTGGCGGGAGGTCGAGCTGATCATCCACATGGGGGCGATCTCCTCGACTACCGAACCCGACGCCGACAAGGTCGTGCACACCAATTTTGGCCTGTCGCGCGATCTTTTCCGCTGGTGCGCCGACCGGCAGCGGCGGTTTCTCTACGCCTCGTCGGCGGCGACCTATGGGGACGGGACGCTTGGCTTCGACGACGCCCAGGATTGGGAGTCGCTGGCTGGCCTGCGGCCCCTGAACCCCTATGGCTGGTCCAAGGCGCTGTTCGATATGTTCGCCATCCGCCAGGCGGCGCGCGGCTATGCGCCGCCGCAGTGGGCGGGGCTGAAATTCTTCAACGTCTATGGCCCCAACGAGGAGCATAAGGGGGTCATGCGCTCGGTGGCCTCGCAGATTTGGCCGGACGTGGCGGCCGGGCGGACGGTGAAGCTGTTCCGGTCTTACAACCCCGACTACCCCCACGGCGGCCAGAAGCGCGATTTCGTCTATGTGCGCGATGTCGCGCGGGTCGTCGCCTGGCTGATGGGAAACGAGAGCGTGAAGGGCGTCTTCAACCTGGGCTCGGGCCAGGCGCGCTCATTCAAGGATCTGGCCGAAGCGGTGTTCCATGCGGCCGGCCGCGAGCCACGGATCGAATACATCGAAATGCCGAAGGCCCTTCGGGGCCGCTACCAGTACTTTACCCAGGCAGGCATGGGGCGTCTGCGGGAGGCCGGCTACGATGGCGAAATCACGCCTCTCGAAGTCGGGATCGGCGACTACGTCAGCCGCTATCTCAGCCAGAGCGACCCCTACCGATAGGCGCCGTTCGGCCCCCTGAAGCCACGCCGGCGCCTCGCGAAGCCCCTCCGTCTGTTGTATCCCCCGCCAATGGCACGTTTGCGGCGATTGAGACTGTGGCTGGCGATCGCGGGCGGCGCCTTGGTTGTGGTGCTGGTGGCCGCGCTGCTCATCTGGCGCGACGACATTCTCGAAGCTCTGCTCGATCCCAAACTGCCCTACGCCGTCTATAAAGCCCCCATCGCGCCCGACTACGCCAAAGAGTCGGCCTGGGCGCATCTGCCCGCCGTCGCGACGTTGGAAAGCGGGCCGGCCGACGTATTCTTCGTTCATCCCACCACCTTCGACGGCGGCAAGGATTGGAACGGTCCGATCGGCGATCGCCGGTCGGCGGCGCTGCTGGAGCGGGTGATGCTGCCCAACTACGCGGCGCCTTTCGCCAGCGTGGGGCGAGTGTTCGCGCCGCGCTATCGTCAGGCCAGCCTCTACACCTCGCTCAGCCTGTTCGACGACGCCATGGAGGCGCGGGAGTTCGCCTATGGCGACGTCAAGGCGGCGTTCGACTATTTCCGCGACCATCTCAGCCGGAACCGACCCTTCATCCTGGTCGGCGTAGAGCAGGGCGGGACCCTGGCCGCCCGCCTGCTGCGCCAGGAGATCGCCGCCGATCCGACGGTGAAGGAGCGTCTGGTGGCCGCCTATCTGATCGAGACCGCGGTTCCGGCCGATGAATATAGGCCGGGCTCGGCCGTTCCGGCCTGCGCGGCGCCGGATCAGGCCGGCTGCGTGGTGGCGTGGATGTCTGTGCGCCAGGGCGAAATCGGCCGCGCCCTGCGCATCTTCCATCGCGCCGTGGTGTGGAACGGGCGGGACCATCTGGCCCCGCTGGCCGGGCGGCCGGTGCTGTGCGTCAACCCCCTGCTGGGCGCGGCCAGCGAGGCCGAAGCGCCGGCCAAGCTCAATCTGGGCGCGGCCAACGCCACGGATCTGGAATGGGGGGCGCGCCCCGGTTTCATGGCCCGCCAGGTGGGCGCGAAGTGCGTGGACGGCATACTGCGGGTAACCCAACCCCGCTCGGCCTTCCTGCGTCCGAGCGGCGGATGGGCGGAGCGGTTGAGAGTGCGCGGATACAATCTCTTTTACGCCGATCTCGAGGCCGACGCGCAGCGTCGATTGGCCGCCTATCGGGCCGCTGGGCCGGCCTCGACGCCTCGCGCCTAACCCGCTTCGCCGATCGCCGCGTCGGCGCGCCAGTCGAACAGTTCTTGCAGTACCCGCACCGCCGCGCCCCTGGCCGACGCCAGGCCAGGATCGCGGGTGAGAATAAGGCGGGCGTCGTCGGCGGCGACGGCGATCAGGTCCCGATGGGCGACGGGGTCGACCAGGTGGTAGGCGGGAAAACCGCTCTGCTTGAGTCCCAGCGGATCGCCGCCGCCGCGCAGCTCCAGATCCTTTTCGGCTATGGCGAAGCCGTCCTCGGTGCGACGCAGGATATCCAGCCGCCGGCCGGCGATGTCGGAGAGGGGAGGATCGTAGAGAACGACGCAGCTGCTCTTTCCCACCCCCCGGCCCACCCGCCCGCGAAGCTGGTGCAGCTGCGCCAGACCGAACCGCTCGGCCTGTTCGACGATCATGATGGTGGCGGCCGGCACGTCGACGCCCACCTCCACCACCGTTGTGGCGACCAGAATGGCGAGCCGGCCCTCGGCAAAGTCCGCCATCACCGCGTCCTTCTCAGCCGATGGAAGCCGACCATGAACCAGCCCAACCTTGGCGCCGAACAGAGTCTTCAGATGGGCGTGGCGCGCCTCGGCGGCCGCCAAGTCGATCAGTTCCGATTCGGCGACCAGGGGGCAGATCCAGAAGGCCTGGGCGCCCGAGGTCACGGCCGCCTGGAGGCGCGCCACCACCTGCGAAAGGCGCGGCATCGGCG
>JALYTR010000306.1 GCA_030854165.1 Pseudomonadota bacterium
TCTGGCCGCCCTGCTGGCCGCCCGCCACGACCGGAGGGCCCTGGAGAGGTTGGCCGATGTCGATCCGGCCACGCTGAAGGTGCGCGAGCGGATCCGGAAAGGCGTCCTGGCCCGCTGCGACGGCGCAATGGACGACGAGGCCGCGCTGCGCCGCTGGGCGGGATTCCTGGCGCTCCCGGCAAACGTTCCGCTGGGCCTGCGCCTCGCGTGGGCCAGCGCCGACGGCCTGTGGCGCTGGGCCGGCGATACGGCGACCGACGAGAACCACTATTCCAAGCGCGCCCTCCTGGCCGAGATCCTGATCTCCACCCTGGCCATCCGCCTGGCCGGCGGCGCCAACGCGGCCGCCGACCACCTGGCGGCGCGGATCGACGCGGTGATGGCCTTCGAGCGCTGGAAGGCCGGGATCAAGCCGGCGGACTTCGCGACCAGGCTGGCCGGAGCGTTGGGCCGGATGCGCTATGGGCGGGCGATCGGCCGCGAGGATCCGCCCCCTACCGCGCCAGTGGGCTCAGCCGGTTGACGTGGCCCATCTTGCGGCCGGCCCGCGCCTCGCGCTTGCCGTAGAGCCACAGGCGGGTCTCAGGTTCGTGGGCGAGGTGCGCCCAGCGGTCCGCCTCGTCGCCTAGCAGGTTGGTCATCTCCACATGGGCGATGGCGGCGGTGGGCCCAAGCGGCCAGCCGGCGATGGCGCGGATGTGCTGTTCGAACTGATCGACCTCGCAGCCGTCGAGCGTCCAGTGGCCGGTGTTGTGGACGCGGGGGGCGAACTCGTTGACCAACAGGCGCCCGTCGTCGCGCTCGAACATCTCCACCCCGATCACCCCCACATAGTCGAGAGCGTTCAGGAGCGTGGCGGCGATGCGTTCGGCCTCGGCGAGAATGCGAGCGGAAGCGGCGGCCGGCGCCACGGCGCGGCGCAGGACCCCGTTTTCGTGGTGGCTCTCGGTGAGCGGGTAGAGGGCGATCTCCCCATCGCGACCGCGGGCGGCGATCATCGCCACTTCGCGGCGAAAGTCGGCCGGCGCCTCGGCCACGGCCGCGCGATGGCCGATGGCGGCCAGGGCGGCCTCGCCGTCCTCGGGGCGCATGACCCAGACCTGGCCCTTGCCGTCGTAGCCGCCGCGCCGGGTCTTCAGGAGTAGGGGCGCGCCCAGTCGGCGCATGGCGGCGCGCAGATCCTCAAGGCTGTCCACGGCGGCGAAGGCGACGGTGGCCACGCCGGCTGCGTTGAGAAACGATTTCTCCTCGAACCGGTCCTGGGCGATGGCCAGGGCGCGCGGGCCGGGCGCCACCTCGGCCCCCAGGCCGGCGAGGATGTCCACGGCGGCGGCCGGCACGTTCTCGAACTCAAAGGTGATCACCTGAGCAAGCTCGGCGAGCGCCTCGAGGGCCACCGGGTCTTCATAGGGGGCGACGAGGGTGCGCGCCGCCACCCGCGAGGCCGGGGAGTCCGTCTGGGGCGTAAGAATGGCGACATCGAAGCCCAGCCGCGCCGCCGCCAGGGCGAGCATGCGGCCGAGCTGGCCGCCGCCCAGCACGCCGATCGTGGATCCAGGCGGAAGGGGGCCCGGAGGCAGGGGGAAGGCGGTCATCGGCGGGCGGGGCTATTCAACAGTCTCGGGGACGGCGGCGGTCTGGCGGGCGCGGTGCTCGGCGACCCGCTCGGCCAGGGCCGGATCGGAAAGGGCGAGGATCTGGGCGGCGAGCAGGCCGGCGTTGCGCGCGCCGGCCTCGCCCATGGCCAGGGCGCCCACCGGCACCCCTGCCGGCATCTGGACGATGGAGAGCAGGGAATCGAGGCCGTCCAGGGCCTTGGAGCGGATCGGCACCCCCAACACCGGCAGCTCGGTCATCGCGGCGGTCATGCCCGGCAGGTGCGCCGCCCCGCCGGCTCCGGCGATGATCACCTTGAAACCCGCCCCCTTGGCCCCCCTGGCGAAGGCGTAGAGACGCTCCGGCGTGCGGTGGGCCGACACCACCTTGGCGACGAAGCCGACGCCCAGCGCCTCCAGGGCCTCGGCCGCCCCCTTCATGGTCGGCCAGTCCGAGCGGCTGCCCATGACGATGGCGACGGGCGGTCGGTCAGACATGCGGTCATCCCCTGGGAGGCGCGCCGTGGCCCGCGCGAAAACGCGCAAACTACAGGCGCCGGTGCGTCAAGCAACAGCTCCTGTTCGTCCCAGATGGGAAGCGTCCGTCAGCTCTTGGCGGCAAGCGGCGCGGCGGGGGTGTCGGCGAGGATATCCCAGGCCTGCTTCCACGATCCGTCCGGCTGCTTTTTGTAGCCGACCACGTAGTTGCCGGTCTCGACGATCGGTTTCTTGGTCTTCAGATCGTTGTAGGCATAGCTATAGGTCGCCCGATAGACCGCCATATCGCCGGAAGCGGCCACATCGACGGATTCGCCGGTCACCGAAAATTTCGTGTTCGGGCTGTCGGCGAAGATCTGCTTGGTGGTCGCCAGGTCGGCGTCGGCGCCGACCGTGTTGGGCGCGCCGTGGAACATCGCGACCATGTCGGGGGCATCGTGACTGGCCGACTTGACCGCGTCATGGGCGTTGAAATCGGCCACCCCCTGGTCGGCGTCGGCCTTGACGGCGGCGGCGATCTTGCCGGTGTCGGCGACCGGCTTATCGGCGGCCGGCTTTGTGCAGGCGACGAGCGAGGCCGCCATCAGGACGGTCAGCGCCGCCCCGGCGAGTGTGAGTCTGGTCATGTTCTGGGCCCTCCCATGGTCCCACGGTCATGCTTCACCGGCGGTTCGCCGCCTGTCAAGCTTTTGCGCCGACGGACGATTGGCCGTCTTCGCGCCGCCGAAATTGCGCGCTAAAGGAGCCTGCCGCGAGTGGCGCGGCCATGGAGAGCCAAGATGCGGCGGATCGAGCATTTCGTGAATGGGGCGGCTTACGCGGGTTCGCAGGAACGCTTCGGCGATGTGTTCGACCCCAACACCGGCGAGGTGCAGGCGCGGGTGGCCTTCGCCACGGCGCTGGATGTGGACGCGGCGGTGCGCGCCGCGTCGGCGGCGCAGGTGGGCTGGGCGGCGACCAATCCCCAGCGGCGGGCGCGGGTGATGTTCGAGTTCAAGCGCCTGGTCGAGGCGCGGCTGGAGGAACTGGCCGCATTGCTCTCCAGCGAACACGGCAAGGTGATCGCCGACGCGCGCGGCGACGTGCAGCGGGGCATCGACGTCATCGAGTTCGCCTGCGGAATCCCCCACGCCCTGAAGGGCGAATACACCGAGGGCGCGGGCCCGGGGATCGATGTCTATTCCATGCGCCAGCCGCTGGGGGTGGTTGCCGGGATCACCCCGTTCAACTTCCCGGCCATGATCCCGATGTGGATGTTCGGCGTCGCCATCGCGGTGGGCAACAGCTTCATCCTCAAGCCGTCGGAGAAGGATCCCGGCGTTCCGGTCCGCCTGGCCGAACTGTTCATGGAGGCGGGAGCGCCGGCTGGGGTGCTGAACGTGGTCAACGGCGACAAGGCGGCGGTGGACACCATCCTCACCCACCCCGACATCAAGGCGGTGAGCTTCGTGGGATCGTCGGACATCGCCGCCTACGTCTATTCGACCGGAACCGCGCACGGAAAGCGCGTCCAGGCCATGGGCGGGGCCAAGAACC
>JALYTR010000307.1 GCA_030854165.1 Pseudomonadota bacterium
GCCCAGGCGGTCACCTTCGTCACCGGCCACGCCGCCGCCGGCGCCGAGCCCGATCTCGACTGGGCGAGCCTCGCCCGGGCCAACCAGACCGTCGTCGTCTACATGGGCCTCTCCACCGCCGCGGCCATTGCCGCCCGCCTGATCGCCGCCGGCCGCGCCCCCTCGACACCCGCTCTCATCGTCGAGAACGCCAGTCTGGCGGGTGAGCGGCGGGTGATCACGATCTTAAGCGAACTCGGCGCCGCCGCGGCCGGTCTGACCGGGCCGGCCCTGCTGATGGTCGGCGAGGCGATGGCGCTGGCCGAGACGTTGCCGAACATCTCGTCTCGCCATGCGCGACAAACTCTGAAAGCGCGCCGATGAAAGCGCTCACCGCCAATCGTCTCGCCGACGGTGAAGTCGTGTTCTGGAACGCGCGCGGCTGGGCCGAGCGGTTCGCCGACGCCCAGGTGTTCGCGGACGACGAACCGGCCCTGGCCGCCGAGGCGCGCGCCAGGAGCGAGATCAAGGCGGCGGTCGATCCCTATCTCATCGAGGTCGCGCCGGTGGAAGGGGGCTTGGCGCCGGTCAGCTACCGCGAGCGGCTGCGCGCCCTGGGCCCCAGCAACAAGCTCCAGCACGGCAAGCAGGCCCACGGCGGCGCCGCCATCGAGCGCTTCGCCCACGCCCACGGGGCGGCCCGCTCCATCGGCCGCGTCGATCTGATCAAGCGCAAATAAGGGGCGCGCTATGTACCGCTACGACGACATCGATGCCGCCATGCTCGCCGACCGCGCCGCGGAGTTCCGCGAGCAGTGCGCCCGGCGCCTGGCCGGGGAGATCGACGAGGATCAGTTCAAGCCGATCCGGCTGATGAACGGCCTCTATCTGCAACTCCACGCCTATATGCTGCGCATCGCCATTCCCTATGGGACCTTATCCAGCGCCCAGCTCCGCAAGCTGGCTCACGTCGCCCGTCGCCATGATCGCGGCTACGGCCATTTCACCACCCGCACCAATCTGCAGCTCCATTGGATCAAGCTGGCCGACGCCCCGGACATCCTGGACGAACTGGCGAGCGTCGGCCTGCATGCCATCCAGACCTCCGGCAATTGCATCCGCAACCTCACCGCCGACCCCCACGCCGGGGCCACGGCCGACGAGGTCGACGATCCACGCGTGTGGGCCGAGGCGATCCGCCAGTGGTCCACCTTCCACCCGGAATTCTCCTTCCTGCCGCGCAAGTTCAAGATCGCGGTGACCGCCGCGCCCACCGACCGCGCCGCCACCCGCATCTACGACATCGGCCTTCGCCTGCATCGCGGCGACGCCGGCGGTCTGGCCTTCGAGGTTCTGGCCGGAGGGGGCCTCGGCCGCACGCCCTACCTGGGATCGACGATCCGCCAGAGCCTGCCGGCGCACCATCTGTTGTCGTATCTCCAGGCGATCCTGCGCGTCTACAACCGGCACGGACGGCGGGACAACGCCTGGAAGGCGCGCATCAAGGTGTTGGTCGCCTCCCTGGGGGCCGAGGAATTCGCTCGCCAGGTCGAAGAGGAATGGGCCAAAACCGACCGCGCCGCCGTCGATCTGCCCGACACCGAACTGGCCCGCATCCGCGCCGCCTTCGCGCCCATCGGCTTGGCGACCCTGGCGCCTGTCTCTGCAATCTACGAAGCGGCCAAGTCGGAGGACCGCGCCTTCGCCCGCAACAACGTGACGGCCCACAAGGCGGCGGGCTACGCCATCGTCAATATCGCCCTGAAGACTCCGGGCGAGACACCAGGCGATTGTTCATCCGATCAGATGGACGTCATCGCCGATCTGGCGGCTCGCTACTCGCTGGATGAGGTACGGGTTTCCTACGAACAGAACCTGATCCTGCCGCATGTGAAGCTGGACGATTTGTCGGAGGTGTGGCGCGCCCTGGCGGCGGCGGACTTGGCCAGCCCCAACATCGGCCTGATCAGCGACATCATCGCCTGCCCGGGCCTGGACTACTGCGCCCTGGCCAACGCCCGCGCCATCCCCATCGCCCAGGCGATCGCGCGCACCTTCGCCGATCCGGATCTGGCCGAGGAGGTGGGCGAGCTGAAGATCAAGATATCGGGCTGCATCAACGCCTGCGGCCACCACCACGTCGGCCACATCGGTATCCTGGGCGTCGATAAGAAGGGCGAGGAATTCTACCAGCTCACCCTGGGCGGTTCTGGCGGCGGCTCGGGGGGAGACGACGCGTCCCTCGGCCAGATCCTCGGTCCCGCCCTGCCGGCCGACAAGGTCGCGCCGGCGGTGGACCAGCTCGTCGATGTCTATCTGCGCCAGCGCCAGGAGGGCGAGCGCTTCCTCGACACCTTCCGGCGGGCCGGCCTGACTCCCTTCAAGGAGGCCGTCTATGCCGAGGCTCACTAGATGGCGGGACGGCCACGCGGTGGCGGCGGCCGATTCCTTAACCACCATCGAGGACGGCGCGCCCGTCCCGGCCGGCGATGTGATCGTTTCGATGGCGCGGTTCGAGATCGACGGCGAACGCCTGCTGGGCGAAGGCCGGCGGGTGGGTGTGAGCGTCGCGCCGGATGAGGCGGTCGAGGCTCTGGCCTACGACCTGCCGCGCATTGCGGTGGTCGCCCTGAAGTTTCCGAAGTTCCGCGACGGCCGCGCCTTTTCCGCCGCGCGGGTGCTGCGCGAACGCCTGGGCTACGGCGGCGAGGTGAGGGCGGTGGGCGATGTCCGCCTCGACTAGGCCAAGTTCATGGTCCGCTGCGGTTTCGACGCCTTCGAGCCGGCCGACGGCGCGACGCCCGAGATTTGGACCCACGCCGCATCTCGCTTCCGCCACGTCTATCAGCGCGCCGCCGACGGACGGCAACCGGCCTTCGCTGGACGGGGAGGCGGCTGAACGTGGCCTTCGACCTGATCGAACGGCCGCGCACCTTCGCCCAGGCCCTCGACGCGACCCTTCGCGACGCCGATCCCGGCGCGGTGATCGCCGCCGCCGTCGAAGCGTTCGGCCCGGGCCTGGCGATCGTCTCCTCCTTCGGCGCCGAATCGGCGGTCCTCCTGCACATGGCCGCCCAGGCGGATCGCGACATGCCCGTCCTCTTCCTCGACACCGGCATGTTGTTCGGCCAGACCCTCGACTACCGCCGCCAACTCGCCGCCCGCTTGGGCCTCACCCATGTGCGCGATCTTCGCCCGCGCTTCGAGGATCTCGCCGTCGGCGACCCCGGCGCCGATCTGTGGAAGCGCGACCCGGACGCCTGCTGCCACATCCGCAAGGTCCTCCCCTTGGACGCCGCCCTCGCCTCGTTCGATGCCTGGATCACCGGCCGCAAGCGCTTCCATGGCGGGATGCGGATTCGCCTGCCGGTGGTCGAGGAGGTGGATGGCAAGGTGAAGTTCAATCCCCTGGCCAACTGGACCAGGGACGACCTCGACGCCTACGCCGCCCGCCACGATCTTCCCGCCCACCCCCTGGTCGCCGCCGGCTTCCCCTCCATCGGCTGCTGGCCCTGCACCTCGGCGGTGGGCGAGGGGGCGGGGTTGCGGTCCGGCCGCTGGGCGGGTTCGCAAAAGAGCGAATGCGGCATACATACCCAGAGCCCCCGGCGTCCCGACCTTTGTCGGTCGCGACATCTGACCCTTGCAG
>JALYTR010000308.1 GCA_030854165.1 Pseudomonadota bacterium
CATGGAGACTCCCGAGGTTGTGTCCGTCCCCTCCCGGAAACGAATCACCCCCAACAGTTTATCGAAGATGAAGCCGCGCCGTAACGGGCGCGCCGGCCATCACGCCCAGGCGTCGAGGTGAAACAGCCGCCGGTGCTCCTCGATGGCATAGCGGTCGGTCATGCCGGCGATGTAGTCGCAGACGACGCGGGCGCGTGGCGCCTCATCCAGATCGCGCAGACGCTCGAACCATTCGGCCGGCAGAACGTCCGGTTCGGCCATGAACAGGGCGAACATCTCGGCGACGATGCGCCGCGCCTGGCTGCGACTGCGGTTGACCCGCCAGTGACGGTACATGCGCTCGTGCAGAAAGGCCCGCAGGCGATCCAGATCCTCGGCCATGGGGGCGGTAAAGGCGACCAGGGCCTGGCCCAGGCCTCGCACCGCCGCCGGCGAATCGACGCCCGAGGCGGCGGCGCGCCGACGCGTCTCGGCCATTACATCGGCGACCATGGTCCCGATCATCCGGCGCACCGCCTCCAGGCGGGTCAGGCGACCGTCGAGGCCGGGGTGGTCACGCCGGACGCCGGCCAGGGCCGGCCCGATCAGGGGCACGTCCAGCAATTCGTCCAGGCTGAAGAGTCCGGCCTCCAGGCCGTCATCCACGTCGTGATTGTTATAGGCGATATCGTCCGACAGGGCGGCCACCTGGGCTTCCGCCGAAGCCCAGCCTTCCAGGCCGAGGGGGAATCCCCGATCGAACTCGACGATGGGCCGCCAAGCCGGACGCGCCAGGCGATCGGTCACCGGACCGTTGTGCTTGACCACCCCTTCGAGGGTCTCCCAGGTCAGATTGAGACCGGCGAAGGTCGGGTAGCGGCGCTCCAGTTCGGTGAGCACGCGAAAGGTCTGGACGTTGTGGTCGAAGCCGCCGAAGGCTTCCATGCGGCGCTCGAGTTCCTCCTCGCCGGCGTGGCCAAACGGCGGGTGGCCGAGGTCGTGGCCCAGCGCGATGGTCTCGGCGAGATCGGCGTCCAGCCCCAGAGCGGTGGCGATAGAGCGGGCGATCTGGGCCACCTCCAGGGAATGGGTGAGGCGGGTGCGGAAATGATCGCCCTCGTGGGCGACGAACACCTGGGTTTTCTCTTTCAAGCGCCGAAACGCCGAGGTGTGGATGATCCGGTCGCGGTCGCGGGCGAAGGGGGTGCGGGTTGCGCTGCCCGCTTCAAGGTGGAATCGGCCGCGCGACCTCGCCGGATCCTCGGCCCAGGAGACCTTCGCCGGCGCCAGAGCGCTTTCCGCAAAAGTGGGGACTGGTCTTGCGATCGGAAAGCGCTCCAGTGTTTAAGGTAGAGCCTGTTTTTCTCGATCGGGCTGATCGGGCCCGACCGGGACAGGCTCTAGGTGTGCGATGGCCATGGCGCCTCGACATCGATCGCCCCTTTGCCAAGAGGCCAAGACGCCCTCATATAGAGGCCAGCGCGGAAACCCCCAACCATGACCGACCCCGACATCACCCTCTCAAGCGCCGCGGCCCGGCGGCTGAACGCCATCGCGGCGGCGGAAGGGCGGCCCACCTTGCTGCGG
The DNA here is from genome assembly GCA_030854165.1 of Pseudomonadota bacterium. Classification (GTDB taxonomy): domain Bacteria; phylum Pseudomonadota; class Alphaproteobacteria; order Caulobacterales; family Caulobacteraceae; genus Acaudatibacter. The sequence goes on from JALYTR010000308.1 coordinate 1,567, forward strand.
GTGGCCGTGGACGGCGGCGGCTGTTCCGGCTTCCAGTACCGCTTCGACCTGGTGGAGGCCGCCCAGGCTGACGATGTGAAGGTGGAGCGCGACGGCGCCGCGGCGGTGGTCGATACGATCTCGCTGGTCCTCCTCAAGGGCTCCGAGATCGATTTCGCCGACGAACTGGCGGCGGCGGAGTTTCGCGTCAACAACCCCAATGCCAAGAGCAGCTGCGGCTGCGGCGTAAGCTTTTCCATTTAGGGGAGCGGCGCGGCGCGTGCGTATCGCCACCTGGAACGTCAATTCCATCAACGCCCGCCTGGAAACGGTGCTCGGCTGGTTTCGCGAGGAAGCGCCCGATGTCGTCTGCCTGCAGGAGATCAAGTGCATCGACGAGAAGTTCCCGGCCGAGGCCTTCGAGGCTCTGGGCTATAACGTCGCGGTGCATGGTCAGAAGACCTACAACGGCGTGGCCCTGCTTTCGAAAACGCCCATGGAAGATGTGCGCAAGGGCCTGCCCGGCGACGATGGCCACACCGACGGCGGCGAGGATCACGCACGCTATCTGGAGGCGGTGATTTCAGGGCCCCGGCCGGTGCGGGTCGCGGCGATCTATCTGCCCAACGGCAATCCGGTCGGGACCGAAAAATTCGCCTACAAGCTGCGCTGGCTGGCGCGCCTTAACGCCCATGCGCGGGGCCTGCTCGCCTTGGAAGAGCCCCTGGTTCTGGCAGGAGACTTCAACGTCATTCCCGAACCGGAAGACGCGGACAATCCCGCCGCCTGGATGGGCGACGCGCTCTTCCAGCCGGAGAGCCGGGGGGCGTTCCGCGCCCTGAAATGGCTGGGGCTCACCGACGCCTATATGGCCGCCGACGGCGCGCCGGGCGGCTACACCTTCTGGGACTACCAGGCCGGCGCCTGGCGACGTAATCACGGCATCCGCATCGACCACCTGCTGCTCTCGGCGCAGGCGGCGGACCGTCTGGAGGCGGTGAGGATCCATCGCGATGTTCGCGACCGGGAAAAGCCTTCCGACCATGTGCCGGTGGTGGCGACGTTAAACATTTGACGGTATGGCCGATCATCGCCCGAGGGTTTGACAGCGCGCGCCGCGCCTTTCATCGTTCCGGCGCGCCATAAGAGGGGGATTCCCGCCATGACCAATCTGATCGCCGCCGCCGTCGCCTTTCTGCTTCTGCATCTTGTCGTGTCGGGGACGCGGGTGCGTGACGCCGCGACCGGCGCGCTTGGCCAGGGCGCCTATTTGGGCCTCTTTTCCCTGGCGTCAGTGGGCTTGCTGATCTGGCTGGGCATCGCCTATGGCGCGGCGTGGTCTGGACCGGGGGACACCGCCTATTGGCACGCGACCACGGCGACACGATGGATTCAGCTCCTGGTCCAGCTCGTCGCCTTTTTGTTCGTCGTGCCGGGCCTGATGACGCGCAATCCGACAAGCGTGGCCCAGGAGGGTGCGCTCGACAACCCCGACGTGGTGCGGGGCATGCTGCGCATCACACGCCATCCCTTCCTGTGGGGCGTCGCCATCTGGGCGGCCGGCCATCTGATGGTGAACGGCGATATGGCCGGGATCATCCTGTTTGGAACGATGCTGGTATTGGCCCTGTTCGGGACGGCGAGCATCGACGCCAAGCGCGCACGCGCCTCGCGAGAGCGTTGGAACGCCTTCGCCGCCCAGACTTCGAATATCCCCTTCGCCGCCATCGCCGCCGGGCGTCAGTCTCTGAACATCGGCGAGATCGGTTGGGTGAGGCTGGTGGCCGCGTTGGCGGTCTGGGCGGTCATCCTGGGCGCCCATCCGCATATATTCGGCGTGTCCGCGCTGCCATAGTCCCGGGGTAGCCAGCGGTCGATTGCTCAAGCCGCTTCTTCCGCCGCCCGCTCCACCGCCAGCGCCAGGTCGAGGGCCTTCGCGCCGTCCTCCGCCCCGGCCAGGGGCGCGGCCGTTTCGCCGCGAACCGCCGTCAGGAAAGCGTCAATGCTGGCGCCCAGTCGATCGCGACCGGCGGACGTCGCATCGAACGCCGCATCGAGGGTGAACGGCGTGGTGTTCTCG
>JALYTR010000025.1 GCA_030854165.1 Pseudomonadota bacterium
GCCAGTCGCATGACCTCGCGCGGATAGACCGGGGCGTGATCGACGGTGCCGCGGTTCATCACCTCATCGGCGATGAGCTGGTTCTTCTTGTCGAGGAACAGCACCCGGAACTGCTCGCGCGCCTCGTGGGCCATGGCCACCCGCGTGTAGGCAAGCAGTGCGCTCCATGAGGAGATGACCGTCCGCTTCCTCACCTCGCCGCGGCCCATGCGCACCGTGGCCTCGTGAACGAGCTTCAGATCGAGCGCCGCCGAAGGCCCGACGCCCTTGACGGCCTTCAATTCCCCCAATCCCGCGCCCAACACCCCCGCCAGGCCGCCGAACCGGGCCAGCAGGACCTTGGCGATCGGCTTGACATCGCCGCGCGGCGAGGACCGCGCCAGGATCAGTTCGAGAAGCTCGTAGTCGGGCAGGGCCTCGAAGCTGATCGCCGCCCGCGCCCGCAGGCGCTCGCGATGGCCGGCGTGGGGTGACTTCGCGGATCGGCATTTCGGCGTTTCGGGCGCCCGCTCGACTGCGTGATCCAGCCAGAACGCGGGCGCGCCTTGCGCATAGGCGACCCCTGGCGATCCCCCGATATCTTCCAGCGCGGCCATCTTCCATTCCCTCGCGACGCCTGCGAACAAAATAGGAACAGTCAACCAAAAAAGCCAGCGGTTTTTGCGGGCTCGTCTTACGCGTTCGGCTTGAACAGCCCTTTGGGCGAAAGGGTGAACACCTCGTGGCCGATCTCGGTCACCCCGACCGAATGCTCGCACTGGGACGAGAGGGATTTGTCGCGCGTCACCGCCGTCCAGCCGTCGGCCAGCAGCTTCACCGGATGGCGGCCGAGATTGACCATGGGCTCGATGGTGAAGAGCATGCCCGCCCGCAGCGTATCGCCCGTGCCCGGCCGGCCGAAATGCAGCACATTGGGCGCGTCGTGGAAGACCCGGCCCAGGCCATGGCCGCAGAAATCGCGCACCACGCCGCAGCGCATGGATTCCACGTAGGTCTGGATGGCGTGGCCGACGTCGCCCATCCGCGCGCCGGGTTTCACCTGCGCCAGTCCCCGCTCCAGCGCCTCGTAGGTGACATCGATCAGCCGGCGGGCCTTGGGCGCGATCTCGCCCAGGGCGTACATCCGTGAGGTATCGCCATGCCAGCCGTCCAAAACCACGGTCACATCGATGTTGGCGATGTCGCCTTCGCGCAGGGTCCGCTCGCCGGGCATGCCGTGGCAGACCACATGGTTGGGTGAGATGCACACTGTGTGTCCATAGCCCCGGTAATAGAGGCAGGCGGGCAGGGCGCCGTGATCGAGGGTGAACTCCCGCGCCAGCCGGTCCAGTTCGCCGGTGACGACACCCGGCTTCACATGGGGCGTCAGCATGTCCAGGCATTCGGCGGCCAGGCGTCCGGCCGCCCGCATCCCCTCGAACGCCTCGGGGCCATGGATCTTGATCTGGCCGGTGCGAACCTCGCTCTCCAGATCGTCATCGACCAAGGCCATGTTTGTTTCTCTCTAGTTCGTTCCGGCGGGCGCGTGAATCCACGGCAGGCGCCGCGCGATGTGGATTGCGCCGATCTCTATGTCGCAACCATAGCACAGGACTTCAACACCCGCCTTCGCGGCGGCGATCAGGCCGGCGGCATAGGCAGGGTCGAGATCGGCGCAGGCGGCGAAGCGATCGCAGTCGGTGCGCTGGATGACGAAGAGCTGCACGGCCCGCTCGCCGGCGACGACCCGCGCCGTCAGTTCCCGCAGATGCCGGGCCGAGCGGGCCGCCACGCAGTCGGGAAATTCCGCCAGCGATCCCTCGCGACGCAGATGACAGTTCTTCACCTCCAGCCAGCACGGCGCCCGCTCGGGATGGGTGAGCAGAAAATCGACCCGGCTCGCCTCGCCATATCGGACTTCACGGCGGTGGACGGCGTAGCCGGCGAGTTCGGGGATCGCGTCCGCCGCCAGGGCCTCGGCCGTCAGGGCGTTGGGGAGCATGGTGTTGATCCCCACCAAGCCGCCGTCCGCCTCCACCAGCTCCAGGGTCCAGGCGAGCTTGCGTTTCGCCCCCGTCGCGGGGGAAATCCACACGCCCAGACCCGGCGTATTCAGCCCCAGCATGGCCCCAGGGTTGGGGCAATGGGCGGTGACGGCGCGGCCGTCGTCCAACACCACGTCGGCGAAGAAGCGCTTGTAGCGGGCGGCCAAGCGCCCGTGCGCCAGCGGTTGCGGCAGGATCATCGCCGGCCTATGCCCTCCAACCGTGCGCGGGGTCCAGAGGAGGCGTCATGGCCAGCAGCGAACGCGTCACCGCCGCCGTCCTGATCATCGGCGACGAGATCCTTTCCGGCCGCACTCAGGACACCAACCTGGCCGCCATCGCCCGCTATCTGGCCCCGTTCGGCGTCGATGTGGCCGAGGCGCGGGTGGTCGGCGACGTGAAGGGCGAGATCGTCGCCGCCCTCAACGCCCTGCGCGCCGCTTGCGACTATGTGATCACCACCGGCGGCATCGGCCCCACCCATGACGACATCACCGCCGACTGCGTGGCCGAGGCGTTCGGCGTGGACCTGCGCGAACATCCCGAGATCATCGCCCTGATGACCGCCCGCTGGGCCGGCGAGATCAACGCCGCCCGCCGGCGCATGGCGCGGATCCCGGTCGGCGGGACCCTGGTGAAGAATCCGGTGCAGGGCCCGCCCGGCTTCCAGATCGGAAATGTCTTCGTCCTGGCCGGCGTGCCCGCCATCATGCGCGGCATGCTGGAGGACGTCGGCCCGCGCCTGCGCGCCGGCGTTGTGGTGATCTCCCGCACCGTGCGCGTCGAAGGAACCTTCGAGAGCGCCATTGCCGCGCCCCTGGAAGCCCTCGCCAAGGCCCATCCGGCCCTGTCGCTCGGCAGCTACCCCTTCTTTGGGCCGGAGGGCCACGGTTCGAACCTCGTCATCCGCGGCCGCGACGGCGACGAAGTGGCCGCCACGGTGGAGGCGCTCATCGCCGCCCTGGACGGGATCGGGGCGGCGGCGATCGTTCGTGTCGCGCCCGAGATGTGACGGTTCGGCCAGGTCGCGCTATGACACCGGCGATCCGCGGGCGTGGCGGAATTGGTAGACGCAACGGACTTAAAATCCGTTGGGCGAATGCCCATGCCGGTTCGATTCCGGCCGCCCGCACCAATTCGGCGACCGACGCCGTCCTCCCGCGTCGAACAGCTTGGCGTGCCGCGAAGACAGCCCTGGAGTGCCTACTTCGGCTGCCACAACTCGATCTTCGTGCCGTCGGGATCGAGAATCCAGGCGAACCTGCCATTGGGATCCTTGTCGTCGCGCCGGAGAATGCGCACGCCCTTGGAGGTCAGGCGCGCTATGAACGCGTCCATGTCGTCGACCGCGAAGTTGATCATGAATTCGCGGGTGGACGGCGCCATGTAATCACCGTTTTCCGGAAAGGGCGACCAGACGACCTCCGGCGGATGGCCCGGCGCGTCATAGGGCAGCGTCGCTCCGCCCCACGGTTTGATCTCCAAGCCGAGAACATCGCGGTACCTGTCAGACAGAGCCTTGGGGTTCTTGCTCTTGATGAACACGCCGCCGACGCCGGTGACATGGCCGGCCGGCTCAGCGCTTGCCAGGGTCACCGAGAGCATCCCCGCACCGATGGCGGCCCAGGCCAAGACGAGTCGCAACCTCATCAGCGCTCCTCGGGAATTGAAGCTCAGCGACCGCTTGAGAGGGTTCAGCGGCCGCACCGTCCATGAACCTAACCTCAAAGGCCGCCTTGACAATCTGAAACGTAGCGATCAGGCAGGTCTGCGCGGGGTCATCGCCATGGATTGGTCCCATGAAGTCGAGCATGTGTCAATCTGTTCAACCTTCCCCCAAGCCCCCCTCCAGGCGAAGCTGAACCCGCGCCGTTTGACACCCTACTGCGTCGCCGCGCGACCGGAGGTCGTCTTCGCCGCCGCGGCGTCGCATGTGGCCTTGACGCGGGTGAATTCGAGGCCGGGCAGCATGGTGCTGTAGGAGCCGTCTTCGTTCCATTCGTACCAGTCGGCGGCCGCGTTCGAGACGTTGATGGTGTCGTGGAAACGGCCCGCCTTGCCACCGTCATAGGCGCCCCAGATCGGCGCGCTGTCGTCGGCGGCCGGCGCGTTGCGCCAATGGCCCTGGAAGGGGAAGCTCACGCCATACCAGGCGCCGTCGGCCGCCAAGCAGATCTGCTGAATGCCGCCGAGGCTGTACTGACCCGGCTTCAGGCCGCCGGCCATCGCCGACCCGCAGGCTGCCAGCGCGGCGGCGGCCGAGACCAGGAGCACCTTAGGTCCAAACATGCGTCTCTCCCCAAACCGAACCCTTCAAGTCGATCGCCCCTCTCAGGGATGGGCGAACAGCGGCGCTATCACCGCGGCGGAGCAGCTGTTTTGCAGGCACCCCAGCCCAAACGCCGCCTCGATCGTGGCCAGCAGCCCATAGTGGTTGTAGGCCCCGGCATCCTTCAGCGCGCGCGGCCCCGTGCTGGTGATGACGATCGCCGCCACATGCCCGCCGCCGCCGACATTCGTCGATCCTTCGTCCCACACGATCACGATAGCGTTATTGCCTGTTGTCCAGAATGGCGCCCCGGTGATCTGGCTCACCAGTCCGGAGGCGTAGGCGTCGCCCGCCGCCACCAGTTTCGCGTCGCTGGAACTGGAGCACGTGCCCGTCCCGCCATGCATGTCGTGGCAGATGTCCGGAACGATGACGGCGAAATTCGGCGGCGTGGCGGCCAGATCGACGGTCAGCTGGGCGATCGGCGTCTCGCGTTTCAGCTCCGACTTGGCGCCGTTCACCGGGTCGAAATAGATCGGCCCGTTATGCTTGCTCGCGTAGTAGCATATGTTGGCCGATGGAGCGCACGTGCCGGTAAAGCCCGCCTTCGGCATCGATTGGAAATAGCCTTTCCAGGTCAACCCGGCCCCTTCCATCTGGCTGGTCAGATCCGGGTCGTTGAGCTTGTGGGTCTTCCAGGAATTGTCATCCTGAATGCCGAAGAATGATCCGCCCACCAGCGCCACATAGTTGGGCGCGCTGGGATGAGTCACCCCATCGTAGTTGGTGGCCAGGCCGTAGGTCTTGGCGTAGCCATTCAATTTCGGCGCGTTCTTGTTGCCGATGATCTGCGAATATTCGTGATTTTCTTCCATGATCACGAAAACATGGTCGTAGGGCGACACGGTTGCCGCCCGCGCCCCCGCGCCCGCCACCCCTGTTCCCGCCAGCAATCCGACCAAGGCGCCGATCCATTTCCTCATGCCCGTCGTCTCCCAATCCCAGCGCTCACACCGTGAGCTTCGGCCGGTTCCGCTACGATACGACTCGCAGCCCTTGTTGACTCCGTCAAGGCGTTTGGAGGAGGTCATCGAACGCGGTTGGATCGCCCTGCACGACCTGCTGCCGCGCGACTGGATCGAGGAGCATGTGCCGCCATTGTCGACCGCCGGCTGGACCGGCGACGGCTGGAAGGTCGCCTTCGAGCTGATGGCTTCGCCCGATGTGGATTTTCGCCTGCTCGCCATCGACCACGGCGTGGGCATGCTGCGTGTCCTCGCCGACCGGCCGCGCCTCGCCGACCTGCGGGCCGAGCTCGCGCCCCGCCGCTTCCCTTACTTTCACCAGAATTTCGCGCGATTGCCGGTCTCGGGCTACGATGAAGGCCGGGCGTGGATCGACACCCATCTGGCTTGAGATCGCGCGAACGGCTTTGGAGTGACGATGCGAGACATGATCGATCTGAAGGGCGCGTCTGGCGCGGTCTACCGCTTCAACCTGCTGCGCGACGGCCGGCCTCTGTCGCCCATGGGCGGCAACTTCGCCTATGTGCGCGAGGCGGGCGAGGGCTATGAGGTCATCCATGTGGGCGAGGGGCAGAATTTGCTTACCGACGCCCGCGGCGCCTGGGCTTTAGCGGTGGCCGAACACGGAGCCCAGCACCTGTTCACCCGCCTCAACATCACCGAGCGCGTCCGCCAGCACGAACACGCCGACATCGTGGCCGCCGCCCGCCCGCCGATGAACCCACCGGCGAAGGCGGAACCATCGGCCGCGACCGACGCGGCTTAAGGGACGCCGTCCTTCCGCGCCGAAAACAGCTTGTTCAACCGGCCGCCCGGCTCGGCGTGGGCCAAGGCGGTGAAGGTCCCGACTTCGGAGATCTCGCCGGCGGCGCGGAGGAATTCGCCCCAGGCCGCTCGCGCCAGCGATCCGCCGACGCTGATCCGCCGCACCCCCAGCCCCGCCAGGGTGGCGACCGGCAGGCCCAGGGTCAGCACATTGACCGGCTCGGGAGCCACGGCCCTGACCAGTTCGGCGATCTGGCTCTCTTCGCTCAGGCCTGGCGCATAGAGGCAGTCGGCCCCGGCGGCGGCGAAGGCGCGAAGGCGGCGCACGGTTTCGTCGAAGTCTGGCCGCCCGGCGATGAAGCCTTCGGAGCGGGCGGTGAGCACCACGCCGGACCCGCTGGCGTCGATGGCCGCGCGGGCCGCCGCGATGCGCTCGACGGCGAGGGCGAAATCGTAGAGCGGCTCGGCCGCGTCGCCGGTGGAATCCTCCACCGACAGGCCCGCGACGCCCGTCTCGACCGCCAGGGCGACATTGGCGCCGACGCCGGCCGGATCGTCGGCGAAGCCGTTCTCGAAGTCGGCGTTGAGAGGAATATCCACCGCGCCCGCCAGCGCCGTCAGGTGGTTCAGGACAAGATCCAGCCCCACCTTGTTGTCCGGCCGCCCCATCGACCACGCCAGGCCTGCGCTGGTCGAGGCGATGGCCTTGAACCCCAGGCTCTCGAGCGCCATCGCCGATCCCACGTTCCAGGGATTGGGAAGGACGAAACAGCCGCTCTCATGCATGCGGCGGAAGGCGGCGCGTTTTCCGGCCAGCGTGGCGGACATGGGGGCTTTCTCCTTGGTCGATGGGCCGAGCCTACCGCATCGAAAGCGGCGCGTAGCCCAGATGCAGGCCGGCGTCGACCAGCAGGGTCTCGCCGGTGATGTGCCGCGCGGCGGGGGAGGCGAGGAAGACCGCCGCGCCGGCGATGTCCTCGGCCTTGGAGGCGGCCTTGAGGGGGGTGACGCCCACCACGCCCTGGCGGGTTCGTTCGAGTTGCTCGGGGCTCATGGCCTTCCCGAACCAGGGGGTGTCGATGAAGCCCGGACAGACGGCGTTGACGCGGATCTTCGGGGCCAGGGCGCGGGCGAGCGACAAGGTCATGGTGATCATCGCTCCCTTCGAGGCGGCGTAGGGAACCGACGAACCGATCCCCATCACCCCGGCCACCGAGGCGGTGTTGACCACCGCGCCGGCCTGGGGAGCGGCTTCCAGCAGCGCGCGGGCGGCGCGGATCATCTGGTAGGCGCCCACCACATTGACCCCATAGACGCGCAGGAAGTCCTCGGCGGACACCGAGTCCAGATCGGCGTGGTCGTGGGCGAACTTGGTCACCCCGGCGTTGTTGAACAGGGCGTCGATCCGCCCGAACGCCTCGGCCGCCAGGGCGATCCGCCGGCAGTCCTCGTCCCTGGCGACATCGCCCTGGACGACGATCCCCTTGGCTCCTTTGGCCTCCACCAGCCGCGCCGTCTCCTCGGCCTCCGCCTGGCTCGACGCGTAGTTGATCACCACCGCGCCCGCGCCCCGCTCCGCCGTCTCCACCGCTATGGCCCGTCCCAATCCCGTGGAGGCGCCGGTCACCAGCACCGTCCAACCTTCGAAGTCCAGGCCGGCCATGAATCTCTCCCACCGTTTGCGCGCGAGTTCACCTTCCACCCGATCCGCGCTAAACGCCACCGCCATGCAAGAGACCCGCCTCACCCAGCTCGGCCGCCAGGCCAAGGTCGCCGCCGACCCCGGCCACGCGATCCTCGAGCGCGTCGCCAATCCCCAGGCCGGCATGCTCTACCTGGCCCGCTTCACGGCGCCCGAGTTCACCTCCCTGTGCCCGGTGACCGGCCAGCCCGATTTCGCGCATCTGGTCATCGATTACGCGCCGGCCGACTGGCTGATCGAATCGAAATCCCTGAAACTCTATCTGGCCTCGTTTCGAAACCACGGCGCCTTCCACGAGGACTGCACCCTGGCCATCGGCCGCGGGATCGTCGAAATCGCCCAGCCGACTTGGCTGCGCATCGGCGGCTACTGGTATCCGCGCGGCGGCATCCCCATCGACGTCTTCTGGCAGACCGGCCCCCCGCCCGAGGGCCTCTGGCTGCCCGACCAGGGCGTCGCGCCTTATCGGGGGCGCTAGGCCTTCCACAAAGTCGTGATCGCCTTCACGCCGGGCCTCGCCCGCTCCAGCGGCGGCTCGGCGGGGGTTCCGATGTGGACGAAGCCGGCCACCTTCTCGCCCGCGGCCAAGCCCAACATCCGCTGCGCGTCCTCGTCATAGGCGTACCAGTCGGTGATCCAGTTGACCCCATAGCCAATCGCCTGGGCGGCCAGGATCATCAGGGTGCAGACCGCCCCCGCCGACAGCCGCTGCTCCCACATGGGAATATCGCCCTCGACGTATCGCGACACGACCGCGACAGTGAGCGGCGGGACGCGAATCTTGCCGAGCTTGGCGATCGCCTTGACGCAGTCGGGCCGCGCCGCCGCGATCTCTTCCAGCCGCTCGACGAACGCCGCCTTGCCCTCGCCCCGCAGAACAATGAACCGCCAGGGCGCGAGCTTGCCGTGGTCGGGGACGCGGACGGCGAGGGTGAGCAGGCGCCCCAGTTCCTCCTCCGTGGGTCCCGGCGCGCGCAGGGTGAGAGCCGAGGCCGACCGGCGGCGGCCGAGAAAAGCCAGGGTCTCGGGGGAGGGGCGGATTGGCAGGGCCTCGCCGAAGGCCGGAAGTTCGGGGAAGTCGGGGGGCAATGTCGGCCGGTCCTTGAAATACGGTGTCTCGAATTCGCTTACCGCTTAGAGCATTGGCCGTTTGAGATGAACCACCCCACCCCTACCGTCTTCACCGGGCTTGTCCCGGTGATCCATGACCCGCCGCTTTCCGTAGCCGCGCCGAGCGCGGCCAAAGCTGGCCTCGTGGGCATGGGTGGCCGGGACTTACGCCCGGCCATGACGGGCTTTGTTGGGGTTGATTCGACTTCATCGCCAAATCCCCTAGCGCGCCCTTGGCCCGCGCCCCATATGCCGTTTCGAAGGCGAAGCGAACTGACAAGAGGGGAGGGCGCGATGCCCCAATTCCTGGAAATCGTCGATGGCGTGGCCCCGGTCTGGGCGACCCCGGTCTGGGCCGCCCTGCGCAACGAAGCGCAGCACATGGCCAGGAGCGAACCCAGCCTCGCCTCCATACTGAACGCGGTGATCCTGCGCCACGACCGGCTGGCCGACGCCCTGTCCTACCAGTTGGCGCGCAAGCTGGGCGATCAGGAGCTGCGCGCCCTGACCCTCAGGGAAATCGCCGACGAGGCCTACGGCGCAGATCCGTCCCTGGTCGCCGACGCCGAGGCCGACCTGCGCGCCGTCTTCGAACGCGACCCGGCCTGCAAGGGCTATGTGCAGCCGCTGCTTTTCTTCAAGGGGTTCCTCGCCCTGCAAGCCCATCGGGTGGCGCACCGGCTGTGGGGTAAGGGGCGCGAGGCGCTGGCCTTCTATCTGCAGAGCCGGGTCTCCGAGCTGTTCCAGGTCGATATCCATCCGGCGGCCCGGATCGGCCAAGGCGCGTTCTTTGACCACGGCGGCGGCATCGTGATCGGCGAGACCGCCGTGGTGGGCGACGATGTCTCCATGCTTCATGGCGTCACCCTGGGCGGGACAGGCGCCGAGCGCGGCGATCGCCACCCCAAGATTGGCGCCGGCGTCCTGCTGGGCGCCGGGGCCAAGGTGCTGGGCAATATCACCGTCGGCGACCACGCCAAGATCGCCGCTGGCTCGGTGGTGCTCAAATCGGTGCCGGCCCACTGCACCGCCGCCGGCGTCCCTGCCCGGCTGATCAATTGCAAGACCTGCCCCGAGCCGGCCCGGAGCATGGACCAGTCCATCCCGGACGCGGCCTACGACTACGCTATCTGACCTTGGGCTCTGAGACTTGCGGCGGCCCCTTGCGGCGCCTGGAAATGCCGCTAGGTTCGCGCCGACATTTCCCTCACCGGACGGAGCGCCGCCATGGATCAAAGAGACATCGACCGCGTCCAAGCGCACCTCAAGCGCACCTTCGGCAACCCCCACATCGCCGTGAAGGCAAGGCCCAAGCAGAAGGATTCCGCCGAAGTCGAAATGAAGGGCGAATTCATCGGCGTGATCTACGAAGACGAGGACGAGGACGGCTCGTTCATGTTCGAAATGGCCATATTGGCGGAGGATCTGGAGGGGTAGGCGGAAGGTCCCTCACCCCCGCTCCAGAAAGCTATCGATCACCCGCTTTTCCCCCGCCTTCTCGAACGCCACGGTGAGCTTGTTGCCTTCCACCGCCGTCACCGCGCCATAGCCGAACTTCTGGTGGAAGACGCGCATCCCGCGGGCGTAGGCGCTCGGAACCGCCGGGTCTGAAATCGCCACCAGCCGGCCCTCGCCTTCGATCACCTGGGTGCGCCCCGGCGGGCCACCGGCGTAGCCGCGGGCCTGGGCGCGCTTCCAGCCGGGGCTGTCGTAGCCGGCGCCATAGGCCACGTCCTCCCAGCGCGAGCCGGCATCGCGCATGCCCGGGCCGCCGCCGTAGTAGCCGGTCTCCGAGGCCGCCTCGACGCTGGCGAGCGGCAGTTCGTCGACGAACCGGCTGGGCAGCTGGCTCGACCAGCGTCCGTAGACCTGCCGGTTGGCGACGAAGGAGATGCGCGCCTCCTCGCGCGCCCGGGTCAGGCCGACGTAGGCCAGCCTCCGCTCCTCCTCCAGGCCCTTCTCGCCGCTCTCGTCCATGCTGCGCTGGCTGGGAAACACCCCCTCCTCCCAGCCGGGCAGGAAGACCAGGGGAAACTCCAGTCCCTTGGCCGAATGCAGGGTCATGATCTGCACCGCGTCGTCGGCCCCGCCGCGGTCGAGGTCCATGACCAGGGAGACGTGCTCAAGATAGCCTTCCAGGGTCTCGAAGGCGGCCATGGACTGGACCAGTTCCTTGAGGTTCTCCAGGCGTGTCTGGCTGGTCGGCCCCTTGTCCAGGCGCAGGGCGTCGATGTAGCCGCTTTCCTCCAGCACCGTTTCGGTGAGGCGGGGGGGGGGGAGGGCCTCCTTCTGGGCGCGCCAGCGATCCACGTCGCGCAGGAAACCCGCCAGCACCGTGCGCGCCCGCCCGGTGATCTCGTCGCTCGCCGCCAGATCGTGCGCCGCCGCCATGGCCGAGACGCCCCGGCGGCGGGCCAGGGTCAGCAGCTTTTGGACCGTGGTGTCGCCGACCCCTCGGCGCGGGGTATTGACGATGCGCTCGAAGGCCAGGTCGTCGTCCGGCGACTGGATCAGGCGCAGATAGGCGTGGGCGTCGCGGATCTCGGCCCGCTCGAAGAACCTCGGGCCGCCGATCACCACGTAAGGGATCTGCAGCAGCACGAACCGCTCTTCGAAGGCGCGCATCTGATAGGAGGCGCGCACCAGTATGGCCATGTCGCGGTAGCGCCGGCCATTTTTCCAGCGCTCGATGTCCTCGGCGACAAGGCGCGATTCCGCCTCGCCGTCCCACACCCCGCGCACCTGGACCTTCGCCCCGCCCTGGGCCTGGGTCCACAGGGTCTTGCCGAGCCGGCCCTTGTTGGCGGCGATCAGGCCCGAGGCGGCGGCCAGTATATGTTCGGTGGAGCGATAGTTGCGCTCCAGGCGGATGACCTTGGCGCCGGGAAAATCACGCTCGAAGCGCAGGATGTTGTCCACCTCCGCCCCCCGCCAGCCATATATCGACTGGTCGTCGTCCCCCACGCAGCAGATGTTCGAGCGTTTCTGGGCCAGCAGCCGCAGCCCCAGATACAGGGCGACATTGGTGTCCTGATATTCGTCCACCAGAATGTAGGCGAAGCGGCGGTGGTATTCGGCCAGGACGTCCGGATGGCCGGTGAACACGGTCAGGTTGTGCAGCAGCAGATCGCCGAAGTCACAGGCGTTGAGGATGCGCAGGCGGGCCTGATAGGCGCCGTAGAGCGCCGCGCCGCGGTTGTTGGCGAAATGCGCGCCTTCCGCCGCCGGCAGTTTCTCGGGTGTCCAGCCGCGGTTCTTCCAATGGTCGATCAGGCCGGCCAGATGCCTGGGCGTCCAGCGCTTGGCGTCGATGTTCTCGGCCTCCAGGAGCTGCTTGATAAGCCGCTCCTGATCGTCGGTGTCGATGATGGTGTAGCTCGCCTTCAGGCCAACCAGCTCGGCGTGGCGGCGCAGGATCTGCGCGGCCATGGAGTGGAAGGTGCCCAGCCAGCGCAGCCCCTCCGCCCCGGGGCCGATGATGTCGGCGATGCGAGTGCGCATCTCCCGCGCCGCCTTGTTGGTGAAGGTGACGGCGAGCAGCTCCCACGGCCGCGCCTTGCCGGTGGCCAGCAGGTGGGCGAGGCGGGTGGTCAGCACCCGCGTCTTGCCCGTCCCCGCCCCCGCCAGCACCAGCACCGGCCCCTCCGTCGCCTCCACCGCCGCGCGCTGCTCGGGGTTCAGTCCGCCCAGATAGTCGGGACCCGCGACGCGGGCCAGATCGGAGATGCGTGGGGCGGGCAAATCGGACACGGATGGCTCGTTGGGGGGATTCGGAAGACGCCCCTTCTAGGGCCTGTCCTCAATTGGGCCAGACGAGTGTAGCGGCGAGATAGATTTTGGCCAAGAAGTTGATGGCGCGCTTGTCGTAGCGCGTGGCGATGGCGCGGAATTGTTTGATCC
>JALYTR010000309.1 GCA_030854165.1 Pseudomonadota bacterium
ACGCGCGGGGAGGGCGGACTTACTCCGCGGCGATCGGCGCCGGCATGGGCGGAATAGGCGCGCGGCCCGCGCGGCGGTCCTTTGGCTGCCGCCGGGCCCAGCCGAAGCGGTCCCGCAGGCGGCCAAGGCCCTCGGCCAGGGTCTTGGGCGCGGCCAGGGCGACGGGGGTCAGGAACAGGGTGAGCAGGGTCGCGAAGGTCAGGCCGAACACCACCGTGGCCGAAAGCTGCACCCACCATTCGGAGCCGGGCGCCTTGTAGTCGAAGCCGCCGGAGCGGAAATCGGGGTGGAGCTGGAACATCAGGGGCAGCAGGCCGATCACCGTCACCACCGTGGTCAGCATGACCGGCCGGAAGCGCTGGGTGGCCGCCCGCACCGCCGCCTCGTCGGCGTCGTGCCCATGGCGGCGGAGCTGATAGTAGGTGTCCACCAGCACGATGTTGTGGCCGACCACCACCCCGGCCAGGGCCACGATCCCGGTCCCCATCATGATCGCCGAAATATAGTCGAAGGTATGGGCGATGTTGAGATCGGCCCCCAGCAGCACGCCCACCGTCGAGAGCACCACCGCCGAGAGGGTGACGAACACGCCATAGAAGCTGTTGAATTGCCAAAGCAGGATAGTCGCCATCAAAAAGAGGGTGACGGCCATGGCGACGATGAAGAACAGGCCGGCGTCCTGGGTGTCCTCGTCGGCCCCACGGAACTTCCAGCGCACCGAGGAATCCAGCGGCGCCTTGGCGAGCCACGGCTTGAGCTGCGCGATCTTCTGGCTGGCCGCCACGCCCTTGACGTTGGCCTGTACCACCACCAGCCGCTGGCTGTCGCGCCGCACGATGGAGGTGACCTGCTGGGCCGGCGTCATCTTGACGAAATAGCTCAGCGGGGCGGGCCCCTGGGGCGTGGCGATCGTCAGGTGGTCGAAGGCGGCGATGTTGCGCGCCTCGGGTGGGAAGCGCACCCGGATGTCCAGCTCGTCCTGGGCGTCCACCGGGCGGAATTTGCCGGCCAGCACCCCGTCGGTGACGAACTCGATGGCCTGGCCCACCGTCTGCACATCGACCCCATAGCGCCCCGCCGCCACCCGATCGACGGTGAAGTTCCATTCGATGCCCGGCGAGGTGCGGCTGTCCTCCAGTTCGACGATCTGCGGATCGCCGGCCAGCTTGCCGCGCACCAGGTCGGCGGCCCGGTTGAGGGCGTCGGGATCGGCGCCGCGCAGTTCGACCTGGACGTCCTTGCCTCCCGTGGGGCCGTTTTGCGGCAGCCGCAGTTCGGTCAGTACGCCGGGCGTCTCGCCCAGCCGGGCGCGGATGGTCTTCACGATATCGCGGCCGGTCAGGCGCAGGGCCTTCTCGGCGCGGAAATCGACGAACTCCATCTCGATTCGGCCGATAGAATCGTTGGGCGGGGCCGACTGGCCGCCGGAGGTGCTGCGCCCCGAGCGGGTGTAGATCGATTTGACCCCCGCGATGCCGGTCAGCTTGCCCTCGACCTCGGCGACCAGGGTGTCCTGCGCCTGCACCGAAAGGTTGCCGCGCGCCTTGACATAGACCGTGGCATTGTCCGGATCCTGGTCGAGGAAGAACTGCACCGGATGTGGCTGGGTGGCGAACAGGGCGACGATTCCAACCACCGTGGCCGCCGCCGCGCCGGTGACGATCCACGGATGCTTGCCG
This sequence comes from Pseudomonadota bacterium, assembly GCA_030854165.1. Classification (GTDB taxonomy): domain Bacteria; phylum Pseudomonadota; class Alphaproteobacteria; order Caulobacterales; family Caulobacteraceae; genus Acaudatibacter. The sequence goes on from JALYTR010000309.1 coordinate 1,680, forward strand.
CCGGCGTGGATGGCGTTGGCGTACCAGCCCATGAACCCCTTCATGGCCCGCGGATCGCCATGCTCGGATTTTTCGATCTCGGCCAGATGCGCCAGATCCGCGCCCTGCTTGCGACCGACCAGCGATCCCAGGGCCGGGGTGACGATCAGGGCCACGACGATCGAGGCCCCCAGAACGAAGAAGAGGGTGATCGGCAGATAGCTCATGAATTTGCCGGCGATCGAATTCCAGAACAGGAACGGCACGAAGGCGCACAGGGTGGTCAGGGTGCCGTTGACCACCGGCCAGAACATCCGCGTGCCGGCGGCGGCGAAGGCGCCTCTTTTGTCCATGCCCTCGGCCATCTTGCGGTCGGCGTATTCCACCACCACGATGCCGCCATCGACCAGTATGCCCACCGCAAGAACCAGGCCAAACATCACCATCTGGTTGAGGGTGATCCCCAGCCGCTGGAGCATCAGGAAGGCCAGCATGAAACAGACCGGAATGGCCGCCCCGACCATCAGGCCCTGGCGGATTCCCAGCGTCGCGATGATGATCAACATGACCAGCAGGGTCGCGGTGATCAGGCCCGATTCCAATATGCCAAGGGATTGGGCGATGAACTCGCTGTCGTCGAAGGTGTAGTCGGCGTGGATGGTCGCCGGCCAATGCTTGCTATCGGCGCTCACCGCCGCCTTAACCACTTTGACCGTATCGAGCACATTGGCCCCCGGCCGCTTGACCACCTCCACCGTGAAGGCGGGCGCCCCGTTGAAGCGGGTGATATAGGTCGGCTCTTTGAAGGTGCGCCGCACCTGGCCGATGTCGCCCACCGTGACCACCTTGTCGCCGCTGGTCTTGATCGGCAGGCGCAGGATGTCGTCAGGGCTCTGGACCACGCCGGGCAGTTTCACCGCGAAGGTTCCCTGGCGGGTGATCAGATCGCCGGCCGGGACGAGCTGGTTGTTGCGGCCGATGACGTCGGCGAGCTGCGAGGTGCTGACGCCCAGGGCCTGCATCCGCACCGGATCGACGGTGACCTCCAGCATCTCCTCGCGGCCGCCGGAGACATCGGCGCGCAGGACGCCGGGCAAGGTCTCCAGATGCTGCTTGAGGGCGCGGGCCGTGGCGTCGAGGGCCCGCTCGGGGGCCTGGCCCGCCAGCACGATGCCCAGCGAGGGATCGTCGTTGACGTTCTCCTCCTCGATGATCGGCGGCAGGGCGTCGGGCGGGAAGCGGCCTCTAGCCAGATCGACCTTGGCGCGGACGTCCTCCAGCACCTTGTTCTTGTCGAAATTGACCTCGAATTCCAACAGGACCACCGCCTCACCGCCATAGGCCCGGGCGTTCATCTCCTTGAGGCCCTGGATGGTCTTCAGTTCGCGCTCAAGGGGCCGCACCAGCAGGCGCTCGGCGTCCTCCGGGCTCACCCCAGGATAGGGCACCACCACCGAGATGAAGGGCACGGTAATGTCGGGCTGGGCTTCGCGCGGAAGGGTGACATAGGAATAGAGGCCGAACAGGCTGAGGACCAGGGTGACGGCGAGGATGACCTTGCGCCGCTTGATGGCGCCTTCGATCAGGGCGGCGATCATGACGGCCGTCCCGTCGCGGCGCCCAGCGGAACAGGCGCGGCCCCGACCCGCACCTTCTGGCCCTCGGAGACATAGGATTGTCCCACGGTGATCAGCCGCACGTCGCCGGTCAGGCCCGCGATCCACACCCCTCCGGGGGTTTCCTCCAATACGGTGACCGGCGCGAAGGCGACCCGCCCATCGGTTCCCACGAAGCGCACCCCCTGGCGCCCGCCAGCGTCGAGCACCAGAACGGAGACGGGAATCAGATGGGCCGGGCCGACGCCGGCGGTGACCCGCATCTGGGCCGACAGGCCCGACTGCACGGCGTTACCGGCGTTGGGCGCGATGACCTCGACCCGGTAGGTGCGGGTGGTCG
>JALYTR010000026.1 GCA_030854165.1 Pseudomonadota bacterium
GGCAAGGGGCGCGCCAAGCGCAATGGCGGCCAGGGGCGCGGCCAGGGCCAGGGGCGCGCCGGTGGCCAGCCATTGGGCGAGGCACTTGATCCCCGACACCACCTCCAGGGGGGCCGGCCCGAGGATCAGGAGATCCAGCGCGCCGTCCTCGAAATCACGCTCGAAAAGGCGGTCGAGGCTGAGCAGGTTGGCAAGCACAAGGCTCACCCAGGTGACACCGCCGGCCACCACCGCGAGGCGCGCCGGCGACGGGCCGACCGCCAAGGGTAGCATGGCGCTCGCCGCCGCGAAGAAACCCAGCGCCAGGAGCGGGCCGCCGCCACGCCCCCAGGCGAGGGTCAGTTCCCTGCGAAAAAGCACCCAGAGGGGACTCACCCACCGATCTCCACCACGCGGGCCGCGATCGGCAGGGCGTCGTGCACCGCCGCCACGATCATGCCGCCGCCCCCAAGGTGCTGGCTCATCGCCTCGCCGAAGAAGGCCCGGCGGCCCGCGTCCAACGGCGCCAGCGGCTCGTCCAGGAGCCACAGGGGCCTCGGCGCGGCGAGCAGGCGGGCCAGGGCCAGGCTTCGGCGCTGACCTGCCGACAGCATACGCACCTCAAGGCCCAGAAGGCGGCCAAGCCCGACCCGGTCAGCGGCCGCCAGGGCGCTCGGCCGCGACCCGCCGCTCCAAAGGGCCTGGAAAACGAGCTCCTCGCGCGCCAGACGATTGGTTTTGAGTCCGTCCTGGTGGCCAATGAGATGGCAGTCGCGCCGCCGCGACGTTTCGGCCTCGATCTCCCCATCCGTCCCGAAAAACCGCACCCGCCCCGCTGCCGGCCGAATGAGGCCGGCGACGGCGCGCAGAAGGCTGGTCTTGCCCGCCCCATTCGCCCCGGTCAGCGCCACCGCCTCGCCCGCCGCCAGCGACGCGTTCAACCCCGCGAACAGGATCCGATCGCCGCGCTGGATGGCAAGGGATTCGATATCCAGGCGCGCGATCATCGCATCGACCCCGCATGGACGGCGCCCATCGGCCGGTCTATGACACCCCCCGCCGCACGGGGACGATGCCGCGCCAGGCGGAAGCTGTGTGTCCGCCCTGATCCGCGCACGATCCTCCGAACCGATTTTCGGACGGCCTGGAACACGCAAAGGACTTCCCCCCCATGGCTTCCATCGACAGCCTTAGAACCCGCCGTCAATTGACCGTCGGAGGCAAGACCTACGCCTACTACAGCCTCGCCGCCGCCGAAGCGGCCGGCCTTGCCGGCATTTCGCGCCTGCCGGTTTCCATGAAGGTGCTTCTTGAAAATCTGCTGCGGGGTGAGGACGGCCTTGCCACCAGCAAGGCCGATCTGGAGGCCTTCGCGGCCTGGATCGACAACAAGGGCGCCGTGCGCCACGAGATCAGCTTTCGCCCCGCCCGGGTGCTGATGCAGGATTTCACCGGCGTCCCGGCGGTGGTCGATCTGGCCGCCATGCGCGACGCCTTGGCCGCCCTGGGCGGTGATCCGCAGCGGATCAACCCGCTCAGCCCGGTCGATCTGGTGATCGATCACTCGGTAATGGTGGATTATTTCGGCACCCCCAAGGCCTTCGCCGAAAACGTGGAGAAGGAGTACGAGCGCAACATCGAGCGCTACCGCTTTCTGCGCTGGGGATCGTCGGCCTTCAACAACTTCCGCGTCGTGCCGCCGGGCACCGGCATCTGCCACCAGGTGAATCTGGAGAACCTCGCCCAGACCGTGTGGACTGACGAAGCCGCCGATGGGGCAGGCGGTGAGAGCCTCGCCTATCCCGACACCGTGGTCGGCACCGACAGTCACACCACCATGGTCAACGGCCTCTCGGTCCTGGGCTGGGGCGTCGGCGGCATAGAGGCGGAGGCGGCCATGCTGGGCCAGCCCATCCCCATGCTGATCCCCGAAGTCATCGGCTTCCACATGACCGGCGCCCTGCCCGAAGGCGCGACGGCCACCGATCTGGTGCTCACCGTCACCCAGATGCTGCGCAAGAAGGGCGTGGTCGGCAAGTTCGTGGAGTATTTCGGCCCCGGCCTCGCCAGCCTGACCGTGGAAGACCAGGCCACCTTGGCCAACATGGCCCCCGAATATGGCGCCACCTGCGGCTTCTTTCCTGTCACGGCGGCCACTATCGATTATCTGCGCGCCACCGGCCGCACGCCCGAACGCGTCGCCCTGGTGGAAGCCTACGCCCGCGAACAGGGGCTGTGGGTCGAGCCCGGCATGGCCGATCCGGTGTTCAGCGACACCCTGGAACTGGACCTCGCCGCCGTCCTTCCCTCTTTGGCTGGCCCTAAGCGGCCGCAGGACCGCGTCCTTCTCAGCGACGCCGCCGCCGCCTTCCGCGAGGCCCTGTACGGCGAGTTCGGCAGGGACGCGACGGCCATCGCACCGCGCATCACCGTGGAGGGCGAGGGCCACGATGTCGGCGACGGCGACGTGGTGATCGCCGCCATCACCTCCTGCACCAACACCTCCAACCCCAGCGTCCTGATCGCCGCCGGGCTTCTGGCCAAGAACGCTGTCGCCAAGGGCCTGAAGGTCAAGCCATGGGTGAAGACCTCGCTCGCCCCCGGCTCCCAGGTGGTCACCGACTATCTGACCAAGGCGGGCCTCACCAAGCCGCTCGACGCCCTGGGCTTCAACCTGGTCGGCTACGGCTGCACGACCTGCATCGGCAACTCGGGCCCTCTGTCTGAGCCCATCGCCAAGGCGGTTCAGGACGGCGATCTGGTGGCCGTCTCCGTGCTCTCGGGCAACCGCAATTTCGAGGGCCGGGTCAATCCGGACGTGCGGGCCAACTATCTTGCCTCCCCCCCCCTTGTGGTGGCCTACGCCCTGGCCGGCTCCATGCTCATCGATCTCGCCACCCAGCCCCTGGGCCAGGGCAAGAGCGGCAAGGATGTGTTTCTGAAGGATATCTGGCCCACCAACCAGCAGATCGCCGATATCCAGCGCAAGGTGGTCGGCAGCGAGATGTTCGCGGCCCGCTACAAGGATGTCTTCAAGGGCGACAAGAACTGGCAGTCCATCGAGGTTTCCGGAGGCCAGACCTACGCCTGGGAGATGGGCTCGACCTATGTCCAGAACCCACCCTATTTCGAGGGCCTGACCATGATCCCCGAGCCGGTCTCCGACATCGTCGAAGCGCGCATCCTGGGCATCTTCGGCGACTCGATCACCACCGACCACATCAGCCCGGCCGGCAACATCCGCAAAGCCTCGCCGGCCGGCGAATATCTGTCCGCTCATCAGGTCGGCCAGGGCGATTTCAACTCCTACGGCGCGCGAAGGGGCAACCATGAAGTGATGATGCGCGGAACTTTCGCCAACATCCGCATCCGCAACAGGATCACTCCCGAGATCGAAGGCGGGGTGACCCGCCACTTCCCCTCCGGCGAGGAGATGGCGATCTTCGACGCAGCCATGCGCTACAAGGCCGAGGGCAGGTCCATGGTCGTCTTCGCCGGCAAGGAATACGGCACCGGATCGTCGCGCGACTGGGCGGCCAAGGGCGCCAAACTCCTCGGCGTCCGCGCGGTGATCGCCGAGAGCTTCGAGCGCATCCACCGCTCCAACCTGGTCGGCATGGGGGTCCTTCCCCTGCAGTTCATCGCCGAGGGCTGGCAGCGCCTGGGTCTCACGGGCGAGGAAATCGTCACCATTCGCGATCTGGGTGACCTCCATCCGCGCCGTCAGCTGATGGTCGAGCTTTACCGTCCCACCGATGGCAAGATCGCCCGCTTCCCGGTCCGCTGCCGCATCGATACACCCACCGAACTCACCTATTTCAAGAACGGCGGCGTCCTCAATTTCGTCCTGCGCAACCTGGCCAGGGAGGCGGCGTAGGGGCCGACAAGCCCCTCTCACACTTTCGTGAACGCCCGCGCGGCCAAACTCCGCTTAATTGCCGCCCATGAGCCGAGTGGGCCTGCTGTTGACGATCTGCGCCGGGTGGCTTGCGGCCGGGGCGGCGTGGGCGCACCCGCCCGTGCTCGTCGAACTTTTCACCGCCCAGGGATGCTCGTCGTGCGCCAAGGCCAACGCCCTGATCGCCCGTCTGGCCGATCGACCAGGTGTCATCGCCCTCACCTGGTCGGTGGACTACTGGGATTATCTCGGCTGGAAGGACACCTTCGCCCAGCCGGAGTTCGCCGATCGCCAGCGCGCCTATGACAAGCGGTTCGGCCTGCGCGACGTCTACACCCCGCAGGTTGTCGTCAACGGCGCGGCCCAGAGTTCGGGGGACAAGGCGGCGGTGGAGACCCTCATTGGCGAGGCGCGGCGCGCGCCGCTCAAGCGCCCCGCCATGGAGATGCGCGAGGATGGGAGGATCGCCGTGGGCTCGGGCGGCCGGCCGCGCGGCGGCGGCGGCGAAGTGTGGTTGATCCGCTTCGATCCTCGCGAGCAGGACGTGGTGGTCAAGGCGGGTGACAATCGCGGCGCGACCCTGGCCCAGCGCGACGTGGTGCGCCAGCTGGCGCGTCTGGGCGCCTGGTCGGGACGGCCGGCGAGCTACAGGCTCCCGGCGCCCAGCGAGGACGGCCTGACGACTCTCATTGTCGTTCAAGGCGTCCGCGGCGGCCGCGTCCTCGGCCTCCTGGAAACCGACCCGTCGGCCGCCAAGACCGCAGCGGAAAAACCCTAGCGAAAAAACAATATCCTCGGAAACAAAAACCCCCGCAGCCGGAGGGGACGGACCGCGGGGGTGTCTTGATGCCTAGCGCCGGCCGACCAGAGCCCGCAAATCCAGGGGGCTGGGGGGGCTGTTCAGGATCCGGACCCGCAGGTGTTCCGATCAGCCGACAGCCTCAAGATCGGGGTTCAAACGGGCGCCGGCGGGACGGAAATAAGGTGATTTCAAGGCGCGAAATGAACATCAGTTAACGTTTTCGGCCGCCGTGGCGCTTGAGCCACGACGCGCCGGCTCAGAACGCAAAAACCCCGCGACCGGAGGGGACGGCCGCGGGGCGATTGGAACTTATCGTCGGCTGACCAAAACCCGCGATCCAGGGGGCTGGGGGGGCTGTTCAGAACCGGAACCGCTGATGTTCCGATCAACCGACGCCTACGAAGATCGGGGGCCAACCGGGCGCCCGCTGGGCTGAAACAAGGTCATTTCACGGCGCCGCACAATTTGCCTAACGCCCCCGCTCCGGGCTAGGTTTTGATTCGCATGGCCCTCGACCTCGCGCAGCAGCCGCCCTCGCCGGGGTCACAGGCCGGCGTCGTCTTTTTCGACCGCCGTGAACTCAATCAGCTTCTTGGGCTCTACGGACGCATGGTCGCGGCCGGCCATTGGCGGGACTACGCCATCGACGGGCTGAAGGACGCCGCGGTGTTCTCGGTCTTTCGACACGCCAGCGAAACGCCCCTTTACCGAATCGAGAAACACCCCACCCTGGCCCGCGGCCAGGGCGCCTGGCGGATCCTCGCCCACGGGGGCCTGGTGGTGAAGCGCGGTCCTGACCTCGCTCACGTGCTGCGGCTCTTCAATCGCGCGCGATTCGCGGTGGTGAAGTAGGCGATCTCCAAGAAAAAAGCCCCGGCGCGATGGCCGGGGCGTCTTAAAGAGTCGAAATTCGTTTCGGTCCTACCGCCGGCCGCCCATGAAGAACAGCAGGAAGCGGAACAGGTTGACGAAATCCAGGTAAAGGCTGAGCGCGCCCCAGCTGGTGGCGACGTTCATGCCGGCGGTGTCGCCGCCGAGTTGGTAGTAGGTCATCTTCAGGCGCTGGGTGTCGGCGGCGACCAGGCCGGCGAAGATGCCCACGCCGAGGAGATTGATCACGAAGGTCATCAGGCCGGAATGGAAAAACATCGACACGACCATGGCGACGATCAGCCCGATCAGGCCCATGATCAGGAAACTTCCCATGCCCGAAAGATCGCGCTTGGTGGTGTAGCCCACCAGGGACAGGCCGCCGAAGGCGATGGCGGTGACCAGGAAGGTCTGAAAGATCCCGACCCCGCTGTAGAGCAGGAAGACCATGCCCAGTGACGCTCCGATCAGGGAGACGACCGCCCAGTAGGTAATGCCGGCGGTGCGCGGGGACTGTCGCCGCGCGAAACCTTGGAAAAGCAGAATCGCCAATGGCGCGAAGGCGATCATGTAGCCGAGCGGCTGATAGCCCCGCACATAGCCCGCGCTATCGATGCGGAACAGAACCTGTTGGACGGCCGGAACCGTGCCGGTCACCCAGGCGAGGATCGCCGACAGCACCAGCCCCAGCGCCACCTTGTTATAGACGCCGAGCATGAAGGCCCGAAGGCCCGCATCCACGGCCATGTCCGGCGCGGCGGCCGTTTGTGGCCGGACCAGCCCACGGTCGAAGTCGCTCATCTGAGAGGAACCCTTTTTTCTTACGTCCCGGTTGGACGCTCAAGCGTTAATATCGCCCTCGCCGCGCCCGCGCGCAAGGCAATCGTGCACTACAGCAGACCGGATATGGCGGAAACAGCGCCTGCGCCAGGGTAACCCCCGATAGATTTTAAGAGACCGTCGCTGAAAAGCAGCCGCCATCGGCGAGGCGCTTGCGAAGGGCGGAGCGCGCCCTTAAGCGCATGGTCATGAGAATCACCCGCCACGCCGCCCTGTCGGTCGGCTTCGCCCTCGCCCTTGCCGGCGCGCCATTGGCCCGGGCCGCCTCCGTCGGTCCCCTGACCATCGCCGAGGCCTGGACGCGGCCGGCGGCGGCGGGACAGACAGGGGCGGGGTATCTGTCGATCACCAACAGCGGGCGGACGGCCGACCGACTGATCGCGGCGGCCAGCCCGGCGGCGGCGCGGGTGTCGATCCATGAGAGTACGATGGTGGGTTCGGTGGCGACCATGCGGGCGGTGGGCGCAGTGACGATCGCGGCCGGGTCCACGGCCCTCTTTCGGCCGGGCGGCCTGCATTTGATGCTGGAGGGGTTGAAGCGTCCACTCAAAGTCGGTGGACGCGTCGCCGTCACTCTCATCTTCGCCAAGGCGGGGCGCAAGGCGGCGACCTTTTCGGTGCGTGACGGGCCGCCCGCGCCGGCCATGCCCGGCATGAGGATGTAGCCTTGAAGGAAGAACCCGCCGTGGGACCTTGGAATTATGCCGACCTCTGGGAGGGAATCGCGGCGGCGGTCCCAGCCCGGCCGGCGTTGATCCACGGCGAGCGGGTGGTTTCCTGGGCCGATTTCGACCGGCGCGCCGACGGCCTGGCGGCGCATCTGCTGGAGGCTGGCCTGACGCGGCAGGCGAAGGTCGCGGTCTATCTCTATAACGGTCCAGAATACCTTGAGACCTATTTCGCCGTCTTCAAGGCGGGCCTCGTCCCGGTGAACACCAACTACCGCTATGTGGCCGACGAGCTCATCGACCTGTTCGACAACGCCGACGCCGAGGCGGTGGTGTTCCACGCCGATTTCGCCGATACGGTAGACCAGATCCGCGCCCGACTGCCTAAGGTGATGGCCTGGATCGCGGTGGCGCGGCCGGGCCATGACGTTCCCGCCTTCGCGATGGACTACGAAGTCGTGGCCGACCGCGTGGTCCGCCGAGTCGCGGCACCTTGGGGCCGATCCGGCGACGACCTGCTGATTCTCTATACCGGCGGCACCACGGGCCTGCCCAAGGGGGTCATGTGGCGCCAGGAAGATCTCTTCTGGGTGTTGGGTGGCGGGGGCAATGTGCTGCTCGGCGTTCCGTCCTTCGAGCACGTCGGAGACGCGGGCCCGCGGGCGGCGGCCGTCTACCCCGGAGTCAGCATCGCCGCGGCGCCCCTGATGCACGGGACCGCCCAGTTCAGCTCCCTGGCCGCCCTGACGGCCGGCGGGACCATCGCCTGCCTCCCCTCCATCCGCTTCGACGCCCATGAACTGTGGGCGGAGGCGGCGCGCCTGAAGGCGGTGGGCGCGGCCATCGTCGGCATGGCTTTCGCCGCCCCGATGCTCGATGCGCTGGACGCCAATCCCGAAAAGTGGAACCTGTCGTCCCTGCGCCGCCTCGGCTCGTCGGGGACGGTGTGGAGCCGCGAGAACAAGAAGGGGCTGCTGATACACCTGCCCGAATGCGCGATCTTCGACAGTCTGGGTTCCTCCGAAGCGGTGGGCCTGGGGGCGTCGGCTTCGGCGGCCGGGGCGGCGGCGGCGACGTCCCGGTTTATGGCCGGCCCCAACAGCGCTGTCTTCACCGAGGACGGGCGTCGCGTGGCCCCGGGCTCGGGCGAGCGCGGTCAGGTGGCCGTGAGCGGCTTCCTCCCCGTAGGCTACTATAAGGACGCGGAAAAGACCGCCCGCACTTTCCGCGAATACGAAGGGCGCCGCTGGTCGATCCCCGGCGATTTCGCCACGGTCGAGGCGGACGGCGCGCTCAAGCTGCTCGGCCGCGGTTCGCAGGTGATCAACACCGGCGGCGAAAAGGTGTTTCCCGAGGAGGTGGAGGAGGCCCTCAAGCGCTATCCCGGGGTGTGCGACGCCGCCGTGGTCGGCGTTCCGGACGCGCGGTTTGGCGAGCGCGTCTGCGCGGTGTTGGATATGGGCGACGCCGCGCCGCCGGCCTTGGCGACGATCTCCGAGCACGTGCGGGCCCACCTGGCGGCCTACAAGTCCCCGCGGGACCTGGTGCTGGCTCCCATCACGCGGGCCGCCAACGGCAAACTAGACTATAGGGCGTTGAGAGCGCTGGCGCTGGAAATGTTGGACATCCGGGCCTGAGAGTCCCACCGTCTCTTGATGAACGAAATTTAACGCCGCCAAGAGTTGCTTTTTCGTGCATGGTCGCCCGCCTTACCCCTCGATCCCACTTGTCTGGACCTCTTCAAACATGAGCAAACTTCTCCTCGGCGCGGCGCTCGCCGCGACCCTGGCCGCTGCCGGAGCCAGTTACGCCGCCGACGCGCCCGCCGCCAGCGCCCAGCGCATGGGCGCGTGGGGATTCGATCTGGGCGGGCGCGATATGGCTGTGGCGCCGGGCGCCGATTTCTTCACCTACGCCAACGGGGCCTTCATGAAGGCCCTGGTGATTCCCGCCGACCGCACCGGCTACGGAACCTTCGACGCCCTCTCGGTGCTGTCGGAAAACCGCGTGCACGGACTGCTCGACCAGGCGGCGGCCCAGCCGGCCGCCAGCGGCGACCAAGCGAAGATCGGCGCCTTCTATAAGGCGTTCATGGATGAGGGTCGCATCGAGGCGCTGGGCGCCGCGCCGCTTGGCCCCGACCTGGCCGCCATCCGCGCCGCCGACACCCGCGCCAAGCTGGCGAGTCTGATGGGCAAGGCCAACGACGGTTATTTCGGAACCTTCTTCGGCTCGGGGATCGCCGCCGACGCCCGCGAGCCGCTGCGCTACGCGGTCTATCTGACCCAAGCCGGCCTCGGCCTTCCCGACCGCGACTACTATTTGAAAGCCAGTTTCGCGCCGCAGAAAGCCAAGTACGAGACCTATGTGACGCAAATGCTGAAGGCCGTGGATTGGCCGGACGCCGACGCGCAGGCCAAGGCGGTGGTCGCCCTGGAAACCGCCATCGCTCAGGCGAGCTGGACCAAGGTCGAGCAGCGCGATCCTGTGGCGACCTACAACGCCATGAGTCCGGCGGAGCTGGGGAGCCTGGCGCCAGGGTTCGACTGGTCGGCGTATTTCGCGGCCGGCGATCTGGGAAACGTGAACCGCGTGGTAATCGGCGAGAAGACCGCCTTCCCCAAGATCGCGGCCATTTTCGCGGCGACGCCCATCGCCACCTTGCAGGCGTGGCAGGCGTTCACGGTGATCGACGGGGCGGCGCCCTATCTCTCCAAGCGTTTCGCCGACGCCCATTTCGAGTTTCGCGACAAGGTGCTGTCAGGACAACTGGAACAGAAGGTTCGTTGGAAACGCGCCGCCGCGGCCATCGACAACGGCGTCGGCGAGGCGGTCGGCAAGCTCTATGTGGCCAGCTATTTCCCACCGCAATCCAAGGCCACGATGGAGGCACTCGTTGGCGATCTCCGCACCGCCCTTGGCGCGCGAATCCAGAAGCTGACCTGGATGAGCGACGCCACCAAGGCCAAGGCCCTGGAAAAGCTCTCGCTGCTCAACGTCAAGGTCGGCTATCCGGTGAAATGGCGCGACTACAGCACACTGACGATTTCACCCGACGACCTCTACGGCGATTTGCAGCGCTCGGCGAGCTTCGATTGGACGCGCCGGGTGAACCGCCTGAACGGTCCGGTGGACCGCACCGAATGGGGCATGACGCCGCAGACGGTGAACGCCTACTATTCGCCGACCGAAAACGAGATCGTCTTTCCCGCCGCCATCCTGCAGCCGCCGTTCTTCGATCCCAAGGCCGACCCGGCGATCAATTTCGGGGCCATCGGCGGGGTGATCGGCCATGAGATGACCCACGGTTTCGACGATCAGGGCCGCCAGTTCGACGGCACGGGCAAGCTCTCCGACTGGTGGACGGCGGCCGACGCGGCCAAGTTCACGGCCCAGACCCAGCGGTTGAGCGCGCAATATTCGGCCTTCGAGCCCCTGCCTGGGGCGCATGTGAACGGCGACCTGACCATGGGCGAGAACATCGCCGATCTGGGCGGCCTGCTGCTGGGTCTGGACGCCTATCATCTTTCGCTCAAAGGCGCTCCGGCGCCCGAGCTGAACGGGACGACAGGCGATCAGCGGGTCTTTCTGGGCTGGGCGCAGGTGTGGCGCGGCAAGGTGCGCGATGACGCCGTGCGCCGGCGCCTGGTGTCCGATCCCCACTCCCCGCCGCATGAGCGGGTGGACGGGGTGGTGCGCAACATCGACGCCTGGTACGCCGCCTTCAGCGTGGCGCCCGGCGACGCCCTCTACGTCGCGCCCGACCAGAGAGTCAGAATCTGGTGAAGCGCGGTCGCGTCATCGCGCGCGGTCGACGATCTCGCGGACGACGGAAACCCAATCATTTCGCGGCGCGGTGACCTGGCCGGGACGATCGCCGCGCCAGGCGGCATTATCGACGACATTGCCGGCCAGGGCGCGGCCAAGGTCAAGATCCTTGATCGTCACAGCGCCGGCGGCGATCTCGTCTTCGCCCAGGATGACCGCGGCGGGCGACAGGCGGCGGTCGGCATACTTCATCTGCGCCCGCATCCCCGAGGCGCCCAGATAGACCTCGGCCGCGATCCCCGCCGCGCGCAGTTCAGCGGCGAGGCTCAGGTAGTCGCCCATCCGCGTCCCGTCGAGGGCGAGCACCACCACCGGCCCGCGCGCCGCCTCCCCGATCGCCGCGCCGGCGGCCTCGATGGCCGCCGCCAGCCTTGACACCCCAAAGGAAAATCCCGTGGCGGGCATCGGCTCGCCAGTGAATCGCGCCACCAGATCGTCATAGCGCCCGCCTCCACCGATGGAGCCGAAACGGATCGGCCGGCCGCGCACGTCCAGAAGGTCAACCGACAGATCGGCTTCGAACACCGCGCCGGTGTAGTATTCCAGGCCGCGCACGACCGAAGGATCGAAGACGGCCCGGTCCTCGGCCACGCCCAGCCGCCCCAGGGCCTCGCCGATGCGGGCCAACTCGGAAAGGCCTTCGTCGCCTTCAGCCGAACCGCCTATGGCCCGCGCCAAGGCGTCGAGGGTTTCCGTCCGGCTGTCTCGTCCGGCCTCGACGAAGGCAAGCACCGCCTGGGCGGCGGTCGGCATAAGAAGGGCGCCTTTGGTGAAGGCGCCGGAATCGTCGCGCCGCCCCTGGTCCAGCAGAGCCGCCACGCCCTCGCGCCCCAGGCGATCGAGCTTGTCAACGGCGCGCAGGACGCCGAGCCTTTGGCCCGGGTCGGTTACCCCGGCGGCGGTGAGCAGGCCGTTGAGGAGCTTGCGGTTGTTGATCTTCAGGACAACCGCGTCGGGCGCCAGGCCGGCGGCGGCGTAGCCTTCCACGGCCATGGCGATGATTTCGGCGTCAGCCTCGGGACGGGCCGAACCGACGGTATCGGCATCACACTGGAGGAACTCACGATAGCGGCCGGGGCCTGGTTTCTCGTCGCGCCACACCGGCCCCATGGCGTAGCGGCGAAAGGGCTTGGCGAGGTTTGCGGCGTTCTCGGCGAAGAACCTCGCCAGAGGCGCGGTGAGATCATAGCGCAGAGCCATCCACGCTTCGTCGTCGTCCTGAAGCGCGAACACCCCTTCGTTGGGGCGGTCGGCGTCGGGCAGGAATTTGCCCAGCGCATCGGCGTATTCGAAGGCGCCGGTCTCCAGCGCCTCGAAACCCCAGGACTCATAGACGGCCGCAACCGCGTCCAGAATCCGCCGCTCGGCGCGGATCTGGCCGGCCCGGCGGTCGGGAAATCCACGCGGCGGGCGGGCGAGCGGGCGCACGGAGACGTCGCCGATCATGGCCGTTTCGCGCCATCCAGCGCCTGGGCGACAATCGTCGGGGTCAAGAGTTGTGGCAGGACCGTGGGCGCGCCGCCGCCGGCGCCGTAGACCAAGTAGAGGGGCACGCCGATGCGGCCCTGGTCGGCCAGGGCCTTGGCGATCACCGCGTCGCGGTTGGTCCAATCGGCCACCAGATAGGTCGCGCCGCTGCGCCGGAAGGCGGCCGCGACCCGCGCGCTCGAAAAAGCCAGGCGTTCGTTGACCTGGCAGGTCACGCACCAGGCGGCGGTGAAGTTGACCAGCACCGGCTTTCCCGCCGCGCGCAGGGCGGCGAGGCGCTCGGGGCTGTAGGGCTGGGAGGTCAGGCCCCCAGCCGGCGTGGGGCCGGCGGCGGCGACCGCCGGCCCATAGCCGCCGAT
>JALYTR010000310.1 GCA_030854165.1 Pseudomonadota bacterium
TCGGGCGCCCGATCGCCGCGAAAGGCATGGCGGCGGCGGCCTTGAGCAGATGTCTTCGGTCCATGGGTCGTTCCCTGGGAGCGCGGACCGATGATTAGCCCGATCGCGCCTAAACTGAAAATGGTCCCTCGAGCGGCACATTGACGTCACGGCATGTCGAGTTGGCGCGGGCGATCTTCAGCACTGCCGCCAGGCTCTCGTCAAACGGCGTCGTGACGTTGAAACGCGTCCAGGTGGAGCGTTCCTGGGTCGGGGAAAAAAGCCCGCCAGGGGCGATCAGCAGCCCGAACTCACGCGCTCGGGCGGCCAGTTCATAAGTGTCGACGCCGGTGTCCACCCAAAGGAAGATGCCGCTCTTCGGGCGGCCGAGCACGGTGAAGCCCATGTCCTCGAGCGTCGCCTGTGCGCGGCCGCGGCACGCCGCGACCCGCTGATCGAGCAGGCGAGCATGCCGGGCGTAGCGGCTGTCACGCAACAGCCGATGAAGCAGGCGTTCGTTGATCTCCGGGGTTGTGAACCCGGTCAGGATCTTGGTTTCGGCCAGGCGTTGCGCCATGTCGGCCCCCGCGGCGAGAAATCCGACGCGCAGGTTCGGCGCCAGGGTCTTGGAAAAACTCCCGCCGTAGATCACGCGCCGGAGTTGGTCCGCCGCGGCGAACCTCAGCATCGAGGGCGGGCCGAAGTCCGCGTAGACATCGTCCTCGAAAATGGCGACGTCGTGCCGTCCGGCGATGTCAAGCAGACCCCTGACCGTCTCAGCGGAAAGGGTCACGCCGGTGGGGTTCTGGGCGGTCACGCTCAGTATCATCAGGCGGGGCCGCGTTGCGATGGCCATCCGTTCCAGCACCGCGAGGTCGGGACCCTCCGCGCCGCAGGCGACGCTGACCACATTGGCGCCATGGGCGGCAAGCAGGCCAAGCGCGCCAAACCAGCTGGGATCGAGGGTCAATACCGTTTCCCCCGGGCGGACCAGCGTCCGCAAGACCAGGTCGAGGCCCTGAGTGATGCCCGTGGTCAGCACGACCTGGTCTGCGCCGGCGACGACGCCCAGGCCGTCGAGGCGATGCTGCAGCACTTCGCGCAAGGGCGCGAAGCCGTGGGAACCACCGCTGGCCAGCCAGCGTCCCGGACCCTCCCGGCCGAGGGCGCGCAAGGCGTCGGCGATATGCGGGCCGTCCAGCCAGCCGGAGGGCAGCACGCCGAGCCCTGGGCCCCGCGCGCTGCCGCTATCGAGCATGTGCTGGGTCAGCCAGATCAGATCGATTCGAGTGCGGGGCATGGCCGGGCCAGGCGGTCGAAGCGGCGGGAGGACATAGACGCCCGAGCCGCGACGCGGCTCGACACGCCCGATCGCCGCCAGCCGATCGTAGGCTTCGGCAACGGTGAACGCCGAAACATCGCGGACCTTGGCAAGCGCGCGGATCGAGGGCAACCGCGCACCCGATTGAAACACCTGGCTGTCTATCCGGCTGATCACCCAACGCATGCAGGCGTCGACCCGGCTTTGACCGTCCGATTGTTGCGCTGGTGAAGGCGGCATGGCCGGCGACTGTATCGCTCAATTCGTCCAAATTGTATCGGTATTGTACTGGAATGACCGCTTAAGAGACCCGCATCGCGTCCCGCGGAGTCCGACCCATGCCAAGCCGCCTCAAGTCCCGCATCGCCGCGGCCTCGCTCATCGCCCTGTTATCGGCGGGCGCCGCCGCCGGCCAGGACAAGACCAACCGCCAAGCCCAGTTGGAGGACCTGGAGTTGGTCAGAACCCAGTATTTGCCCAAGGAGATGGCCTTCACCCCCGCCACGCGCGCGCTCGCGGAGCAGCGAGTCCGCGCGCTGGAGGCGCGGGCCGGCACGCTGAGCCCGGTCGACATGCTGGTGGACATGTCCGAAATCAGCGCCCTGGCCGACAACGGTCATAGCGCGGCGCACTATCACAGCCCAGGCGCCCTGCCGCCCACGCGCCTCCCCCTGCGGCTGTTGTGGTTTCCGGACGCCCTGATCATCGCGCGGGCCGAAGGCGCGGCGGCGGATCTGGCCGGCGCGCGGGTGTTGCGCATCGAGGGGCGCACGCCCGATCAGGTCTACAGCGTCGCCAAGGCGTTGCGCGGCGGCGAGGCCGCCTTTCGCAAGAGCGAGATTACCGAGCTCATGGAGTCGGGCGGCGTGATGAAGGCGCTGGGCCTGGCGAAGCGGGCGGACCGGCTATCGTTCACCCTGCGACTGCCGACTGGGCGGGTCATTCATCGGACGATCGCCATGACGGCTCAGGCCCGCCAAGCCCCCACGGCGGATTTCGCGCGGCTCTGGGCGCCAGAGCCCGTGCCGCAAGAGCGCAACTGGCGCGCCGCGCTGCCGCTCGAGGGAATGCCGCTCTATCTTCAGGACGCCGACCAGCCGTTCCGCACCATTGACCTGCCGGCGCTCAATGCCCGCTACATCCAGTTTCGATCCAACGAGGATGAAGACGGATATCCAATAAAACCGTTTCTGGATCGTGTGCGGGCCGCTCTCAAGGCCGCGCCCCGCGACACCCTGATCGTCGATCTGCGTTTTGACATCGGCGGCAACATCCTCACCACCCTGAGCTTCATGCGCGGCCTGCCGGCCGAGGCGGGGGGGCGCGTCTATCTACTGGTCGGACCCTATACCTTTTCGGCCGGCATTATTTCGGCGGCGGCGCTCAAGAAGGCGGGCGGCGACAAGGTGACGGTGGCCGGCGACGAGATGGGCGATCGCGACCACTTCTGGTCGGAAGGCGGCATGGTGACCTTGCCGAATTCCCAGCTGGGCATGCGCTACACCGATGGGCAATGGGACCTGGACCACGGCTGTACCGGCAAGCCGGGCTGCATGGACAGGATTGTCGACGTCGGCGTCGTCGACCTGACGCCACGGATCGCCGCGCCGCTGACTGCGGAGGCCTATTTCGCGCGCCGCGATCCGGCGATGGATGCGATCGTCGCGCGGCTGACCCGACCATGAGCGACCTTAGGATCCTGATCGGCGAGGAGGCTTTTGTCGGGCGGTTGGAGCGAGGCAAGGCGGCGGCTGTTTGCGCCTGGATCGGAAGCCAGCTGCCCTTCACCTCGCGCCTGGTCCACGCCCGCTGGAGCGGCCAGGCTTGCTGGTGTCCGATCGACCCGGCCCTCACGCTCCCACCGTCCGGCGGTGGGATCGGCAGCCCGGCGGCAGGGCAACTTCTGTACTATGCCGGCGGATTGAGCGAGCCGGAAATCCTGGCGCCCTATGGACTGACCAGATTTGCTTGCGACGGCGGGCAGTTGACGGGCAGCCACTTTCTTACCGTGGAACACGGCTTGGAGCGCCTGAGGTCGGTCGGCCTCGAGGTCCTCGTGGGTGGGGCCAAAACTCTCCGCATCGAACGTCTCCGCGCGTGGGCGTGACCATCTGCCCGCACCGCAGACACCGCGCGCGTTGCCGGTCGACGAACTTATCGACCCAGCCGGGTGCGGCAATTCACCAAGCTCGAGTTTGGGCTCATCTTATACCAACCGCCTCTAATATTGACCTGTAGCGGCCCATTGTCTTGATCCGATTGATACGATGCGCGTGGGCTCGTCGATCAGCCGGTTCCAGGC
>JALYTR010000311.1 GCA_030854165.1 Pseudomonadota bacterium
TACGCCAGACGCCGGGCGCGGTGGGAGGGCTGTTTCGCCGCCTCCAATTTGTCTCGGCGTCGCTCTACTCTCTCAGCCATGGTGGCAACGACGCCCAGAAGACCATGGGAATCATCGCGGTCCTGCCCTATGCGCACGGGCGCCTGGGCGGCCATTTTCATATACCGCTGTGGGTGGTGCTGGCCTGCCAGGCGGCCATGGCCCTGGGCACCCTCGCTGGCGGATGGCGGATCGTGAAGACCATGGGCTCGAAAATCACCCGGCTCACGCCCATGCAGGGGTTCTGCGCGGAGACAGGCGGCGCGGCCACTGTGTTTCTGGCCACATGGATCGGTGTGCCGGTATCGACCACCCATACCATCACCGGGGCGATCATCGGCGTGGGCGCCGCCAAGCGCGCCTCGGCCGTGCGCTGGGGTGTCGCCAAGGATATCGTGATCGCCTGGGTCATCACCCTGCCGATGTCAGCGGCGATTGCCGCCCTAGGTTATCATGCCGCGAGACTCGTTCTGAAATGACGGCCCCGACCAAGACCGCGAAACGCCGCCCAAAACCCGGGATCGCCATCGCGGTCCGCCCGCAATATGCGGCGCTGCCCTATCGCGTCGCCGAGACGGTCGAAATCCTTCTCATCACCTCGCGCGAAACCGGTCGCTGGGTGATCCCGAAGGGCTGGCCAATGAAGACCCGGACGCCAGCGGAGGCGGCCGCCCGCGAGGCGTTCGAGGAGGCCGGCGTGGTCGGCGAGATCGCCCAAAAGCCATTCGGCTCCTACCCTTACGTGAAATACCTCAAATCGGGTCTCGGCCGGCCGTGCAAGGTCAAGGTCTTCCCGCTTCTGGTGATCGTGCAGGAGGAAGAATGGCCCGAGAAGCACCAGCGCACCGCCCAGTGGTTCGCCTGGGCCGACGCCGCCGCCGCGGTTCAGGAACTGCGACTCGGGCGCATCATCCGCAAATTCGGCAAGCGCGCCGGGCGGGGGGCCAGCGTGGGGAGCACGCCGATCACGCCCCCTTAGCGTCCACCCAGACCACCATCTCCCCCAGCACCTTGGTCACCGCCGTGTCGAAGGCCTGCGCGATGGCCCCGGCTCGATTTTCCGAGGCGGGCACGCTGGCCTGGAAGATGCGCTCGGCGGGTGTTGGGGCCACGGCGTCGTTGGAGCGGCGGATCAGGCCCGCGTAGAGTTCGAACACGATCGTCGGCGGCGCCGCCTGGCCGTGGTCGTAGCGCGCCTCGAACGCGCGCACGTCCAGCTTGAGCGAATAGTCGGGCCGCACCGCCTCGCCGCGCGGGACCAGTCTGGCCGCACCGCCGTCGGCGTCGAAGGCGCGGGTGACGGCCGCGTCGAAAAGGGAACTGGCCGAGGTCACCCAGCGCGAGCCGGCGATGTAAGCCGCCTCGTCGCCGGTAACGGTGAGGATGGCGTCGCTGGCGGCGGCGCGCTCAAAGCTTATGGGCACGGCCTGGACGGAGAAACGCGCCTGTCCCAAGACGTGCGTAGCGGCGGGCGGGGCCGATACGCCAAAGCGGAAAAGCTGGGCCGGCTTCTGCTTGGGCAGCAGGGAGATGCAACCGATCAGCAGGCTTGCGAGAATGGCGACGGCCACGCCGCGCGCGAGCGGGCGAAGGAGGGTCATGGCTTCACCTCGATTTGTTTGGCCGGCGGTTTGCCCACCAGGCCGCGGGGGTTGGCCTGAACTTCGCCCAGCACCTGATCGAGATGGTCGAGGGTGCGTTGCAGGCTGGCGATCGCGCCGCTGAGCTGCGGCAGGCCGTTGGCCGCGAAGTCTTCGGTCGGGCCTTGCAGTTTGTCGATCATCACGTGCAGACCCTTGGCGGCGCCTTCGATCTGGTCGGCGGCGTCTCCGAGCTTGGCCATGGTGCGCTTGCCGTCGCCGTTGACCAGGGTCTGGCTGGACTTGGCCAGGTCGCGAATCTGCTGGGCGGCTTCGGCGGCGCTCTGCATGGTCTTCTGGGCGTCGGCGATGATCGACTTGCGCTCGCGAAGCTCGGCGGTGACCGCCTGAACGTCGCTCATCGTCGCGCCGAGGGTCTTGATGTTCTCGTCGGAGAAAACGCGGTTGACCCGGTCGAGCACCTCGACGGTTCTCTGGACGATGAACCCGCCGCCGGCCAGCAGATCGGACAGGGCGTCCTTCTGGCTCTTCATGCGCGGAATGACGCCGCTTGGGACAGTGTTCTTCAGAAGCGGCTTGGAGGCGGTTCCGGCGGTGATCTGCACGAGGTTGACGCCGGTGATGCCCATCGGCTCGAGAGTTGCGTAGGAATCCTGCCGGATCGGGACGTCCGAGGTCACCCGGGCCCTGGCGATGACCAGGCGCGAATCGCTGGGATCGAGGGAAATCTTGCTGACATCGCCGACCTTGATGCCGTTGAAATGCACTTCCGCGCCTTGGGAAAGGCCGCGCACAGGGCCTTGGAAGACGATGTCGTAGAGGTCGTAGTCGCGGTTCAGGCCCGATCCGGCCAGCCAGACCACAAACACCACCAAGGCGACCGAGATGATTGCCGAGATCAGGCCGACCAGGGCGTAATTGGCGTTGCGCTCCATTTCAGTGAGCTCCCTGCTCGTTCATGGCCGCGTCCATCTTGGCGGCGGCGCGGCCGCGCGCGCCCTGAAAATAGCTCTTGATCCAGGGATGGTCGGAATGTTCGAGCTCTCGCACCGGGGCCATGGCCACCACTTTCTTGTCGGCGATAACGGCCACCTTGTCGGTGATCGTATAGAGACTGTCGAGGTCATGGGTAATCATGAACACCGTCAGCTTGAGACTCTTCGAAAGATCATGAATCAGCTCGTCAAAGGCCGCCGCGCTGATCGGATCCAGGCCCGAGGTCGGCTCGTCCAGGAAGAGGAGTTCCGGATCGAGGGCCAGGGCGCGGGCCAGTCCGGCGCGCTTGATCATGCCGCCCGAAAGCTCCGAGGGCTTGAGGGCGCCGGTTCCCGCCGGCAGGCCGGCCAGGGCGATCTTGAGGTCCGCCAGTTCGCCGACCTCCTTCTTCTTCATCTCGGTGTGTTCGAACATCGGCGCGGCGACGTTCTCCTTGACCGTGAGATTCGACCACAGGGCGCCGGCCTGGAACAGGACGCCCCAGCGCCGCTCGATGGCCGTCCACTGCCGGCGCTTGGCGTGGCGGATGTCCTGGCCGAAGATGCGCACCGAGCCGCCCTGCGGCTCGCGAAGGCCGATGATGGTGTTGAGCAGCACCGATTTGCCCGCCCCCGATCCGCCGACCACGCCAACCACCTCGCCGCGCGGGATCGTCAGGTCGAGATCCTCATGAATGATGTTGTCGCCGAACTTGGAAAGGAGCCCGCGCACCTCGATGGGCGGGACGTCCATGTCCAGGCCGCCTTCATCGGGCATGTCTTCCCGCTCGGCGGTCATACGTTCAACTTCATGTAGATGAGGGCGAACACCGCGTCGATCAGGATGGCGGCGAAGATGGCATGGACCACCGCCGCCGTCACCCGCCGCCCCAGGGATTCTACATCGCCCCCCACGTCCAGGCCCTGCCGGCAGCCGATGCCGGCGATCACCACCGCCATCACCGGGGCCTTCGACATGCCCACCCA
>JALYTR010000312.1 GCA_030854165.1 Pseudomonadota bacterium
TGAGCGATGCGGTGGCGATGTACACGCGGGCGATCGACGAGGACGCCTCGGACGTGTGGACCTATCGGCAAAGGGCGGCGGCCTATTGGGAGCTTTCAAACAGCGACAAGGCGCTGGCCGACTTGGCCAAGGGGCTCGATCTCCAGCCCGGCTCGGCCGAGTTGACCGACGACCGAGCCACAATCTATCGCGTCACTGGCCACCTGGACCTCGCCAAGGCGGAAATGGACCGTCTGGTGACGGCCAATCCGAATGACCCCGACGTTCGCCTGATGCGCTCGCTCCAGTTCGCCCGCATGGGCCACATGACCGAGGCCCGGCGCGATGTCGATGCGGCCATTTCCGCCAAGCCGAGCGTCGAGGAATATCTGATCGACGCGGACGAACGCGACAAGGGCGACCTGGCGGGCAAACTGGTCGACGTGAACGCGGCCCTCAAAATCGAACCCAGATCTGTCGCCGCGCTGATCCTGCGCGCCCGGATCGAACGCCAGTCCGGAGACGGCGCCCTCGCGATCCAGGCGCTGTCGGCCGCGATCAAGGTTCAACCGGATGCGCTGGATCTGCGCCTCGCCAGGGCCCAGGCCTATGCGGAACACGAACAGGCGGAACCCGCCGAGGCGGATTTCGCCATGGTGCGACGCAAGTCGCTGGCGGATGCCGACCATATGAATGCGCTGTGTTGGGCCGAGGCGGCGTTCCCGCCGTTTCTCGATGCGGCGCTGAAGGATTGCGAGGCTTCGATCAGGCTGGCGCCCTTCTACGCGGCCGCGATCGACAGCCAAGCCCTGGTCCTGCTGCGCCTTGGTCGGTTGGAAGAGGCGTTGGCGGCCTACGACAAGGCCTTGGCGCGCCGGACCTATTCCGGGGCCGGGGATGAATTGAATGAAATGGGCATCCGCCCTTGACGGCTAGATCGGCGCGCACGCCGCCTCCAGCCACGCCGCCACATCGGTGGGAACCAGAGGTCCCACCGTCGCCAGCACCCGGGCGTGATAGGCGTCGAGCTGGGCGCGTTCTTCATCGGTGAGCATCTCCCGCTCCACCAGCCGCCGGTCGATGGGGGCCAGGGTGAGGGTCTCGAAGCCCAGCATGGGGCGCTCGCCACCGGGGATCGGCGCGGCCGGCGTCACCACCTGCAGGGTCTCGATGCGGATGCCGTAGGCGCCGGCCTTGTAGTAGCCCGGCTCGTTGGAGACGATCATGCCCGGCTGGAGGGCCACGGCGTTGGGAACCTTGGCGATGCGCTGCGGTCCTTCATGCACGCCCAGATACGATCCGACGCCGTGGCCGGTGCCGTGATCGTAGTCGAGGCCAGCCGCCCACATCGGGGCGCGCGCCACGGTGTCCAGCGCCGGACCGGTCGTCCCGACCGGGAAGCGGACGCGGGCCAGGGCCAAATGACCTTTGAGCACCAGGGTGAATCGCTGGCGCATCTCGAGGGAAGGCTCGCCGATCGCCATGGTGCGGGTCACGTCGGTGGTGCCATCCAGATATTGGGCCCCGGAGTCCACCAGCAGCAGCGATCCGCGTTCGGTGTTGCGATTGAGCCGCCGGCTGGGGTGGTAGTGGACGATGGCGCCGTTGGCGCCGGCGCCGGCGATGGTGTCGAACGAGAGATCCTTCAGCGCCCCGCTGGCTTCGCGAAAGGACTCCAGCTTGCCGACCACCTCGATTTCGTCGGGCAGGCTCTCCTGCGCTTCGGTGCCGACCCAGTGCAAAAAGCGCGTGAGGGCCGCGCCGTCGCGGACATGGGCGCGACGCGCGCCTTCGATCTCCACGGCGTTCTTGCAGGCGCGGGGCAGGGCGCAGGGATCTGGCGCCTCCACGATTTGGGCGCCGTCGGCCTTCAGCGCCTCGACATACCAGGCCGCCGACTGGGCGGGATCGACCAGCACCGGGCGCCCCTTCATCTCCGCCAACGCGTTCTCCAGATCGGCGGGCGTCTCCAGGCGCACCTGATTGCCCAGCCACGCGGGCAGATCGGCGGTGAGTTTGGCGGGGTCGAGAAAGAGGCGCGCGGTCCCGTCGGCGCCCAAAATCGCCTGGGCCAGCGGCAGGGGCGAGCGGATCACGTCGCCGCCGCGGATATTGAACAGCCACGCGATCGAGGCCGGCGAAGTCAGCACCGCCGCTTCCGCGCCCTGTTCGCTCAGCGCCGCGCCGATCCGCGCGCGCTTGGACGCCGAGTCTTCGCCGGCGTATTGCAAGGGATGGGGAACCACCGGCGCCGTTGGCTGCGCCGGCCGCGCGTCGCCCCAGGCCTGGTCCAAGGGGTTGACGTCCACCGCCTTCAGCGCCGCGCCGGCCTTGGCCGCCGCCCCGCTCAGGTGCTCCAGCGCCTCGGGGCTGTGCAGGCGGGCGTCGTAGCCGATCACCCAGCCGGGCTTGGCCGTCTCGCGCAGATAGGCCGGCACGCCGCCCTCGATCAGATCGCGGACTTCGAACAGCGCGCCGTCCACCTGATCGCGGACCTGCAGGGCGTAGCGCCCGTCCACGAAGATCGCCGCCGCGTCCCTGAGCACCACAGCCGCCCCCGCCGAGCCGGTGAACCCCGTCGCCCAGGCCAGCCGGTCGTTGGCGGCCGGCAGATACTCGTTCTGGTGCTCGTCCTCGTGCGGAATCAGGAACCCGTCCATCCCCTGCTCGGCCATGGCCGAGCGGATCAGGGGGAGGTGATCGGCCCCGAACGCGGGACTGGTGGTCTCTTCGAAGGTCTGGCGCATGGGGCCGGATTTAGAACGTCCAGGGCGAAGGCGCAAAGGGCTTGAGCCCAGGTCCAAATTCACTACAGTAGTGAGCATGACCCAGGCCACCCTCACAGTCCCCGCCGCCGAGGCCAATCGGCAATTTTCCCGCCTCCTGCGCGCGGCGCGGGAAGGCGCCCGCATCACCATCACCTCGCACGGCGAGCCGGTGGCGGAATTGGGTCCGGTGAACATCGATGAAAAAGCGCGCGAAAAAGAACGGATTCGCGCCGCCCAGGACGCGCTGGAGGCGCATTGGGCGACGCTCAAGCCCATGGTGGTCGGTCCCTGGACCCGCGACGAACTCTACGATCGCGATCAGCGGACTTGACCGTGGCCGGCGTCGCGCTCGACACCAATATTCTGGTCTATGCCGAGGGCGTGGAGCGGGTGGCCGACGACGCGGCCAAGATTCTCCAGAGCCGGCGGCTCATGCGGCGTTTCGCGGACGCCAGAGCGCGGACGGTTGTCGCCGCCCAAGCCCTCGCCGAGCTCCACAACGTGTTGGTGCGCCGCCGGCGGCTTTCGCCTTCGGATGCGTCGATGGTGGTGCGAGGCTGGATCGAACGGGTGGATGTCGTCGCGACCAGCATCGCCACCCTCGACGCCGCGTTTGATCTGGCTTCGGCCCACGGCCTGCCGATCTTCGACGCGGTGATCCTCGCCGCCGCCGCGGAGGGGCGCTGCGACCTTCTGCTCTCCGAGGATTTTCAGGACGGTTTCGCCTGGCGCGGGGTGGTGGTGACCAACCCTTTCGGCCCGGCGCCAGATCGTCAGTTGGCGCGGATCCTGGCGGGAGGCGGGTAATACCAACCGGTCTTAAGCTTGACCTGTGGCGGCCCATTGT
>JALYTR010000313.1 GCA_030854165.1 Pseudomonadota bacterium
ACGCGAGGCTGGAGGCGCCGAAAAACGAGTCGTGGTCGGAACGGCTGAAATCCCGTGTTGTCCTAGCATCGGCGGCCGAGGTGAACGATTCTATCACGGCGTTGCTGAAGGTGGCCTGGGATAAGGCGTAGATTGTCTTCGTGTCCTTTGTGGACTTCGTGGTTCATCATTTTTTACCACCAAGCACACGAAGGGCGCGAAGAGCGATGAATACCAAATCGTTGTGCTACCTCTCCAGCCGCCACTCCAGGTTGCGCCGCGCGGCCGGCCATTCGGCGGCGACGATGCTGTAGACGCAGGTGTCGCGCAGTTCGCGGGACCGGCCGAGGGCATGGCTGCGCAGGACGCCGTCCAGCTTGGCGCCCAGGCGCTCGATGGCGCGGCGGCTGGCGTGGTTGAATAAGTGGGTGCGGAACTCGACGGCGATGCAGTCCAGGGTCTCGAAGGCGTGGCGCAGGAGCAGCAGCTTGCACTCGGTGTTGATGGCGGTGCGTTGGACGGCGGCGCGATACCAGGTCGAGCCGATCTCAACGCGGCGGTTGGCGGCGTCGATGTTCATATAGGTGGTCATGCCCACCGCCCGGCCGGTGGCGGCCTCGATCACCGCGAAGGGGAGCATGGAGCCCTGGGCGCGCAGGGTGAGGCGCCGCTCGATCTCGCCGGCCATCTCGTCTGGGGCCGGAACCGTGGTGAACCACAGCTTCCACAGCTCGCCGTCCCGCGCCGCCTCGGCGAGGCCCTCGCCGTGCGACGGGGCCAGAAGTTCGAGGGTGGCGTGTTCGCCGCGAAGCGTCACGTCCGGCGGCCATGGCGAAGTCATCCGACCGTCTCCCTGAACGGCGAATATTCCTCGGCCAGCCAGTCCATCTCGCCCTGCACGGCCCGCCGCTCATCGTCCAGAAACCGCGCCACCGGGGCGCGCAGGGCCGGATCGGCGATGTAATGGGCCGAATAGACCGCGCTCGGCAGATAGCCGCGGGCGATCTTGTGCGGGCCCTGGGCGCCGGCCTCGACGCGGGCCAGGCCCAACTCGATGGCGCTCTCGATGGCCTGATAATAGCACAGCTCGAAGTGCAGGAAGGGCACGTCCTCCAGGCAGCCCCAGTTGCGGCCATAGAGGCAGTCGCCACCGATCAGGTTGAGGGCGCCGGCGATCCAGGTCCCGGCCCGCCGCGCCATGATCAGCAGCACCTTGTCGGCCATTCGCTCGCCCAGGAGGGAGAAGAACCGCCGGTTCAGATACGGCTCGCCCCATTTGCGCGAGCCGGTGTCCATGTAGAAGGCGAAAAAGGCGTCCCAGTGATCCTCGGTGAGATCGGCCCCGGTGAGTCGGACGATCTGAACCTGCGCGGCCGCCTCGCGGCGCTCGCGGCGGATCGTCTTGCGCCGGCCGGACGACAGGGCGGCCAGGAAATCCTCGAAGCTGGCGTAGCCGGCGTTGAACCAGTGGTACTGCTGGTTCTGGCGCAGGAGCATGCCCCGCTCGCCCATGAACCGCCATTCCGCCTCGCTGGGGAAGTTGACGCCCAGGGTCGAGGCGCCGAAACGCCCGGTGAGGGTCAGGGCGCCGTCCAGGAGCGCGGTCCACCCCGCCTCCCGGTTCACGTCCGCCCGCACCAGCAGACGCGGTCCGGTCACCGGCGAAAACGGCGAGGCGCAGGTCAGCTTCGGGTAATAGCGCCCGCCGGCCCGCTCGTAGGCGTCGGCCCAGGCATGGTCGAAGACGTATTCGCCCTGGCTGTGGGACTTCAGATAGAGCGGCATGACGGCGGCCACGGCGCCGCCGCGGTCCTCGATGGCCAGGTGATGCGGCGCCCACCCGGCCCGTTCCACCGCGCAGCCGGACTCTTCGAGGATGTCCAGAAAATCATAGGAAATGAATGGATTGTCCGCCTGACCGGCCCCGTCGGCGCAGAGATCCCAGGCGTGGCGACCGATTTCGGCGATTCTGCGATGGACCCTCACCTCGGCCTTCAGGCCCATCACGCGGCGAAGCCCTCGAAGATCAGATTGTCGCAGTGGGGTTTGACGGCGTCCCATTCGCCGGGCGAGCGCACCGTCCAGGCGACCACCGGCATGCCGGCTTTGCGCAGGGAGTCGGCCCTGGCGCTGGGCAGCATGTCCAGGCCCAGGGCCAGAAAGTGCGGCCGGGCGATAGCCACATGGCGCAATTGGGCGAACTCCTTGCGCAGCTCCGGGGCCAGATGGCGGGAATCGCCGCCGACATAGCTGTAGCTGTCCAGTCCGCGCAGAATCTTCGGATGATGATCGGCGAACCAGGCGTGAGAATAGGGGTTGAAGCCGATGACGCCGGTCGGTCCATTGTGGTCGATCAGAACTTCGTGCACCCGACGCTCCAGCGGGCCCACCTCGCCATAGGGGGCCTTGATCTCGATCAGCACCATGGCCTTGCGGCCGACCAGAGTGAGGGTGTCGGCCAGGGTGGGGACGGTCTCGTCCGTGCCGGCCAGACACATGACGCCCAGGTCGGCCGTGGTGTGGTCGGCGACTCGACCGGCCGCCCCGGTCATGCGCGCCAGGGTGGCGTCGTGGAACACCACCGCCTCGCCATCGGCGGTGAGCTGGACGTCCAGCTCGATATTGTAGCCGCCGGCGCAGGCGGCCTGGAAGGCGCCCAGGGAGTTTTCCGGCGGGCCGCCGGGCGACCACAGGCCGCGATGGGCGATCGGCGGGTGGAAAAGCCGCTCCCAGGCCTCGCCGAAGGTCTCCTTCATTGGATCTCGATCAGGGCGTCCACCTCGACCGCGAAATTGAGCGGCAGGCGATAGACCCCCACGGCGGAGCGGGCATGGCGGCCAGCGTCGCCGAACACCTCGACCATCAGGTCGGAGCAGCCGTTGACCACCTTGGGAATGTCGAAGAAATCGGGGCCGGCCTGGACGAAGCCGCCCAGCTTCACCACCCGCCGCACGCGGGCGAGGTCGCCGTCGCAAGCCGCCTTCATCTGGGCGATCAGATTGATCCCGCAAAGTCGCGCCGCGCCCTGGCCGGCGGCGAGATCGAGATCGACCCCGACCACCCCGCGCACCCCGCCGCCGGCGTCCAGCGAAACCTGGCCGGAAATATGGATCAGGTCGCCCTGGCGGACGAAGGGCACGTAGTTGGCGACGGCCGCGGCGGGAGGCGGCAGGACGATGTTCAGGCGGGCGAGAGTGGCTTCGGGTGTTGACATGGGCGGACTGTTAGCGCGTCCGCCGCCGACGGGAAAGCAAAAGGCCCGGCCCCCTTGCCGGGGACCGGGCCTTCGCAATTCGGCGCGCCCCTGAACAGGGGCGTGCGGACCTTAGCGAGCGGCTTGGACGCGCTCGACCAGGGCGGTGACCCGCTCGTTGATCGGCGACATCGATTCCTTCACGGAGGCGGCGACGGTTTCGCCCATCTTGTTGACCTCGGCCACATAGCCTTCGAAGGCCGACTTGGCGAAGGCGGTCTGAAGTTCGACCACTTCCTGCAGGCTCTTGGCGCCGGCGAGGCTCTTGGCGGCCGCGACGTGATCTTCCATGGACTTCCTGGAATAGGCGATGGCCCGCGCGCCCAGCGTTTCTGCGCCCTTGGTGGCGGCGGTGAC
>JALYTR010000314.1 GCA_030854165.1 Pseudomonadota bacterium
GGGCGGGGCCGGGCGCGAGCCGCGCCGGGAGTCTCGCGGTAGCCGACGGCGAAAAGACCCGATGTCCGAGGCTCACCCGCCCCCTCCACCCCTTCGGGGTCCCCCTCCCCCGTAAGAGGACGGGGGAGGAGAAAGGCGTCGAGATCGCGAGATATGGGAATGGCGTAGCCCCTTCTGGGGAGGGAGGAAGTCAAGTCATGCCCGAATCCCTGCGTGAAGCCTACGATGGCCGACTGGCGGCCGGCGCCCTGATCGCCGATCCTGCCCAGGCGGGCGCGCTGAGCGCGCTTGAGCGAGTGGAGGCGGCGCTCGCCGAGGCCACGCCACCCGGCCTTTTCCGCAGAGCCGAGCCCGTCGCCGGCGCCTATCTGTGGGGACCGGTGGGGCGGGGCAAATCCATGCTCATGGACCTGTTCTTCGAAGCCGCGCCGGTGGAGGCCAAGCGCCGCATCCACTTCCACGTCTTCATGGCTCGGGTTCACGCCCTGGTGAACGCCTGGCGGACCGGCGACGCGGCGGCCCGCCATGCCCAGTTCCGCCAAGCGAAAGGCGACGATCCCATCCCGCCCGTGGCCCGATTGATCGCCCGCGAGGCGCGGCTCCTCTGTTTCGACGAACTGCAGGTCACCGACATCGCCGACGCCATGATCCTGGGGCGCCTGTTCGAAGCCCTGTTCGCGCGCGGCGTCACCCTGGTGGCGACCTCCAACCGGTCCCCCGACGACCTCTATCGCGACGGTCTCAATCGCCAACTCTTCTTGCCGTTCATCGACATGCTGAAGGCGAACATGGAGGTCGTCGCGGTGGACGGCGGCCACGACTATCGCCTGGGCCGCCTGCGCGCCGCCGGAACCTGGTTTTCGCCCCTGAATCCGGCCAACGAACACGCTTTCGACGCCCTGTGGCGCGACATGCTGGGCGCCGATGCGGAGACCGGCGCCACGCTGGAAGTCCTTGGTCGCACGGAACACTGGCCGCGCGCCGCCGGCGGCCGGCTGCGTGCCCACTTCAACAGCCTGTGTGTCCACGCCCTGGGGCCGGCCGACTACATCGCCATCGCCGCGCGGTTCCATACCGTCTTCATCGAGGCGATCCCCCGGCTCACCGCCGACCAGCGCAACGAGGCCAGGCGCCTCGCCACCCTGATCGACACCCTCTACGAAGCCCGCGCCCGCTTGGTCGTCCTGGCGGCCGGCGAGCCCGAGACCCTCTACCCCGCCGGCGACCAGGCCTTCGAATTCCAGCGCGCCGCCTCGCGCCTCGCCGAAATGCGCTCGCCCGGTTGGCTGGCGGACGCCGCGGTCGCTACTTGAAGAGTGAGAAACTGTAGGTAAGGCTGACGCCGGCCGAGAGGTCGTTGGGAGAGCCCGCCACCTCGACGATCGGACTGGCGGCCGCGGCCTTGGCGAGCCGGTGATAGCCGACATCGAAGGTGGCGTCCCAGCGTTTGCCGAAGTGACGGGCGAGGGCCACTTCCACGCCGGTGTAGCGCCGGCCGCCACCCGGCTCGTACGCCGTGTCGATGAAGGGGCTGCGCGCCGCCTCCGCGGGCGTGACGCCGAAATAGGTGTCGAAATAGGACCCGTCGCCATAGCCGATGCGCGGGCCGATCGAGGCGCTCCAGACCTTGCCGGTATGCACAAGATCAAGGGCCCCGTCGCCCACCCAGCCCTGATAGCCGAAAACCCCGCGCCGCCCTTCCACGCGGCCGCGCAGCCAGTTGGTCGGCCATAGCTCCACGAAGGCGCCGGGCTCCGCGGCCCAGCCCACCTTGTCCAGGCCGGTCAGCTTGCCGGTGTCTCCGCGGCTCAGGCGAAAGCGAACCAGGGGGCCGGCGACGATGTAGCGATTGTCGATCAGGGCCAGGGAACTGCCCCCATCCGGCGGTTCGAACCGGTCGGGACTGTCGGCGCGCCGGATGCTGAGCTTCGGCGAGGGCACGAAGACATCGTGGCCCGCCCCCTCATAGGGCGGATAGGCCGCCACCCGACCGCCGACGGTGACGATCCATCCCCCCGCCCAGGCCGAACCGGCCGCAAGCGCGCTTGCGACAGCCACGAAAATCAAACCACAAGAACGATACCGCCCGCGCATTGATCCCTCACCCGTTGGCACTGGCATAGCGGAACGGCGGTGCGAGCGCCAAGTTCCCGGCGCGCCAGTGCCAGCCCGAAGGCTATCGCCTCGCCCGCCGCCGGACTATAGGCGGAATAGGGCGAAAAGCGGCGTTCAGGGGGCGGGGCTTGCGATTCCATATCGGCGTTCGCTCGGCCGTGGCCATCGGCGCCTATCTGGTCACCGCCCTGGTGGCCGCGGCGGCGATCCTGGCGCTGCGCCAGGCGATCCCGCCCGCCGCCCTGCGCGGCGCGCTGGGATTCTTCTTCATCGCCGCCATCTCCGCCGGGCTCGAGCCGGCCACGGTCAAGGCGGCCGTCCTGCGGGGCGGGGCGCGGGGCGCCATCGTGCGCCCTTGGGCGCCGGCGGCCCAAGTCGCGATCGCCGTCAAGGCCCTGGCCGCGTCACCCTTTCTGGCCCTGCGATGGCGCTTCGCCGACCCCCATGTTCCCCTCGCCGACCTGATCTGGCTGCCCGCAGTCGCCTTGGCCGGCTTTGCCGCCACCGAGCTGCGCGTCCTCCTCGACATCGAGGGTCGCCACGCGGCGGCGATCTGGCTCAAGCAGGGAAGCATGGCGGGCGGCTTGGGGGTTCTCGCCGTCCTGATCGGGGCCGGCGTGCCCCTGTTCTGGGCGATCGGCGTTTCCACGGCCGGCCGCCTTGGCCTGGTCGCCTGGGCGGCCTTCGCCGCGCCCCAGGCGAGGGCGCCGTTCCGGTAGGATCAGGTCGGGTCTCTGCTTGGCGATGTCCGCTGGATGGAACTGGCGGCGGTGTCGGTCCTGGCCGCCGCCGGCGGCTCGATCGACCGCGTGCTGGCCCTGCGCTATCTGCCGGCGGCCGCTTACGCGAGCTACTATCTGCTCTACGAGATCTTCAGCCGGTTCTGGGTGGCGCCCTATCTGTTGACGCCCATCCTCTTCGCGCGTCTGGCCGGCGGTCGGGAGTGCGGCGCATTCATCCGCCGGGCCTGGGTCGGAACGGCCGCCGCTGGGGCAGTGTTGGTCGGGGCCGTGGCCGGCCTCTGCGTGGCCGCACCCGCCCTCTTGAGTGGCTTCGTGGGAACGTCGTTTGCCCTTTTCCCGATCGCCTTCGCCGCCGCCGTGGCGCTCGGCGCCTTGACGCAACTTCGCATCGCCGAACTTCAGGCAAGAGGCGCGGCGCGGCGGGCCACCCTGATCGTCGGCCTTGGCGCGGTCTTCTCGGGCGTGGTGTTCTTCGCCCTGATCCGCCGCATGGGCGCGGAGGGCCTCATGCTGGCCTGGCTCGTCAAATCGGTGGCGGAGCTGGCCGCGGCGACGATGGGAGGGCGCCTTGGACTGGCTCGCGAACGCCTGTAGCTGCCCCGAACCGGGGCCGGCGCGGAGTCTGTTCGAGATCCGCGATCTCAATTTCCGCGCCACGCTGGCGCGAAGCCGCCTGATGCGCTGCGAAACCTGTGGGGGCCCTCTTTCCTCGCGACATCCCGG
>JALYTR010000027.1 GCA_030854165.1 Pseudomonadota bacterium
ATCCTCGATGCCGTCTGCGACGCCTGGAACCGGCTGATCGACGAGCCCACGCGCATCGTATCAATCGGATCAAGACAATGGGCCGCTACAGGTCAATATTAGAGGCGGTTGGTATAAGCGACGTATGTCGCCCACATCGGCGAGGTTTTGCCGTCGAAAGTGCCGTTTATCACCAGCGTCGGGATGCTGCTTGCGGTGACATCTCTGATGGAAGCGGGCGCCTTGGGAACGTCCCACACCGCGCAATCTTGGGTTGCGAACGGAAGTTGCGGCGACTGCGAGAGAACCGTCGCCGGATAGGTCGGAAAGGCGGTCTGGCCGGCGGCGAGGATTTGGGATTGCTGAAACGGGATCCACTCGCTGCAAAACACGCCGTAGGTCAAACCATAACCCTGAACGCTTTCGCTCGCCGGGTTCGCCAGGGCGGCACGGTTGGCGGCAATCCGAACCGGGGCGCCGTTCACAAGCTCCTGGAGGCCCGAAGGTACCGACGCGAAAAACGAAGGGCCGCCCGCGACGAACCAGTTCACGAGCGCACGGCCATCGAGCACGACCTGAACCGGCGGACCATCTGGTGAGTAGTGGCTCGTGACCGTCAACGGGTTTGCCTCGAGCCGCTGGACTTGGCTGGTGAATTTGCTCCGGACGTCTCCGTACTTCGAGGCACAGGAAGGCTGAGCGGCACACGCATCGAATAGATTCTTGAACCCTTCGCCGGCGCTGCTCCAGGGCCATCCGAGACTCGCCACGCTGGGGGGCGAGATGGAGTCGATCACCACGCTCACCAGGTTCTCGGGATGTATTCGCATCAGGACGAGCGCTACGTAGGTGCCGTAGGAAGTTCCGAAGATGCTCCACTTGGGCGCCTTGAGCACTTTGCGCAAATCGACGAAGTCTTCGATGTTCTCGAGCGTGTTGTAGGCGCTGAGATCGACTCCCTCCGAGACGAATCGATCGTGACAGGCCTTGGTTGCCGCGACGTGCAGAGTCGCGGTCGATGGGGCATCGTAGACGAGGCTCACCGCCTTGGCGTCGAATGCGTCGATTTCGGGGCACAGAAGACTGGGCGTTGCATCCAGGGTTCCGCGCTGGCTCAGGACGATCAAATTCCGGTCCTGGTTCAGAGTTGGAACAAGATATCCTGCGTCTCCCATCGCGTCGCCTCCGGGACCGCCGGCTATGTAGAAAACAGGTTCATGCTTCGGGGGCTGGGCTATCGACGGAATTATCGCCACGGAAATGCTGATGGTCTTTCCGTTCTTCTTGTGCCGGTTCTCCGGCACGATCAAATGTCCGCATTGCGCGTGGGCGAAGGCGGGAGTCGACGCCACCCGCGACGGGCAGGCCCCGGGCTCGAAGCGCGGCGATGAGACGCCGGAAACCGCGCTGCCCGGCGATCCACCGCAGGTGGCGACGACGAATGCCAGCGCGCCGCCGCGCGCCGCAATCTTCACTGATCCGCCAAAGATTCTCATT
The DNA here is from genome assembly GCA_030854165.1 of Pseudomonadota bacterium. Taxonomy (GTDB): domain Bacteria; phylum Pseudomonadota; class Alphaproteobacteria; order Caulobacterales; family Caulobacteraceae; genus Acaudatibacter. The sequence goes on from JALYTR010000027.1 coordinate 1,477, forward strand.
TGCACTCGCGCTCCAAAATCAACTCGGACTCAAAAACCGTTCCTTGCGCCGCGTGAGGTTGCTCAGCCCGTCATTCCATGGCCCGGAGGAGGCCGGCTCACTGGAGTGCGAACGGCGGCGCCGTCAGCGACGCCACGCAACTCGCATCCGGGTGCGCCGCTGGGTTCGAGAGAAACGACGCGACGACGCTCTGCGTACACGCCCTGGCGGGTGCATCGGGCGGCATTTGGATCCCGAACAGCGCTCCATGCCCCGAGCCGCGAACGGTAACCGTCGTTGAATTCCGGAGCGTGGCGGCTGCATAGATCCCCCATTGCGGGGCGCTCTTTCCGTCGAAGCTTCCGTTCAGCACGAGGGTGGGGATTGTGCTGACCGTGACCTGACGCACCGAGGCAGAGGCTGGCGGAACGTCCCACACCGCGCAATCTTCAGTCATGAATGGCAGTCCAATCGGTTGGGACAGGACGCTTTTCGGATAGGACGGGAAAGCCAATTGCCCCTGCGCGAGAATTTGAGAGGCCGGCTCAAACGGCGCCCACTCGCTGCAGATCACGCCATACATGAGGCCGTAGCCGACGGCTCCTATCGCGCCAGGGTGAGCCCCGGCGGCGCGCGCTTCGGCGATTTGCGTCGGCTGACCCCGTATCAACGCGCTGATTGCCGCGGGAACTGAGGTTATCGGCACGACCGGATCGGGAAGCGAGCCTAGCCAGTCGAGTATCGCGCCGCCGTCAAGCACCACCTTTGTGCTCGTCTCCGTTCCCAGGATCGGCGCCGTCAACGTCAGCGGATTGGCCTGGAGCTTCTGGACCTGAGCGGCAAATTGCGTCCTCAGATCGCCATACCTCGCGGCGCAAGCCGGCTGATCGGCACAGGCGCGGAAGATGTTGCCGATAGCCTCGTTGGCGTTGGTCCACGTCCACCCCAGGCTCACCTTACTGGGAGGCAGGACCGCATCGATGATCACGCTGCGGATGCCCTCGGGATGATCGCGCATCAGGCTGAGCGCGAGATCGGTCCCGTAAGACAACCCATACACATTCCACTGCTCGATCTTCAGCGCCTTGCGCAGGTCGGCGTAGTCCGCCGCATTTTCACGGGTGTTGAACGCGCTCAGATCGACGCCCTCCGCGACCAGGCGGTCGTGGCACGCCTTGGTCGCGGCCACATGCCTGGTCTCGTGCGCCGAGGAAATGTAGGGCAGCCCCACCGCAGCAGCAAATGCCATATCGATCTCGGGGCACGCCAGATTGGGTACGGTGTAGGCAACCCCGCGCTGGTTCATGATAATGAGGTTGCGATGCTGGTTGAGGCCAACATCGACGAGGACTTGTGCCTGTGCAATCGCATTGGCCCCCGGACCGCCAGCCATGTAAACGACAGGGTCGGGTTCGGACGGCTGCGTCTTGGAAGGAACCATCACCACCGGCAATTGAACGTTGCCTTCTTTGGGGTCGCTGCGCTTCTCCGGAACCGTCAGCGTTCCGCAAACTGCCTTGAGGCTCGCCAGCGCATTGGCTTCGCCAGCGGGACAGGGACCGGTTTTAAAGGTAGCCGAGGTTCCGGCGCCGCCCGCAAAACTTGCATCGCAGGTCGCGCACCCGATCGCCAACAGAAGAGCAAGGACACTCGCTTTCCGTTTCACTCTTCCGGACCCCTCATCGAGATTTGCCCCCAAAGGAACTTTTATCTTCTTGATTCGTCTCAATCACGGTCTGTTGCGTTTCGCAATGTTTATGTCAGCTTTCGTCGCAGTCAAGAGATGGATTTGCGATGCGATCCGAGCATCGTGGGCGAATGAAGGTTCTGTCAGCCCAAACTTCATGCCGCGCTAACCGGGGGAGGATAGGTCGGCTGGATAAAGAAGCCGCCCGAGTTCCCCAAGCCGCCCGACCCGTTCCGCTGGTTCGACTCCTCGGCTGAGGTGATCCGGCTGGTCGTGATGATGTACGTCCGGCGATGAAGCGCCACGGCCGAACGGCCGCCACGCGCAGTCATGGGATAAACCGCGTTCGGGTTTTGGGTTTCCCGCGTCTCGCGGAGACAGGTTGCCGTTAGTCTGACAGCACCTGCGGACATCGCCGAATGGGGTGGGCTTGGCAAGGAAACATCGACTTCTCACCCCGACTTCAACGGGTGGCGAGTTAGCGTCTTTGCGAAACAAAACATCATCACTTTCAAGGACCGGATTCTCGCGCCCTCACCCTGGCCGGAGGGCGGGGCCCTCGAATTCCGAAAATCACATAGCGCGTTTCGGGAAATGCCACTTAGGCAGGCCGCGCCGACACATTGTCGGTGGGGTTTCAGGGACCGCTCTCGACCGAGGCTGTGTGAGAACGCGCTTTTGGCGGGGGCTCGGGGTATGCCGGCGGAGGCCAACGGATCGTTGGAGTTCATCGGCGCGACGGTTTGAAGAGACGGCGCGGCGCGGCCTCAGGCCCGCATCGCCTTCATGAGGGGCTGTGGCCCCAGTATGGCGATTACCCGCTTTAGATTGTAGGCCAGGACATGGAGGCTCATCTCGGTTTTTACCCTTTCGAGGGTCTTCATCTTGAAGTGCGTGGCGCCCATCCAGGCCTTGAGGGCGCCGAAGGGATGCTCGACCGTGGCGCGACGGATGCGCATGGCCTTATATTAGGCGCCCGATCCAGCCGCTCCTGCATGGCCTCGATCACCGCCTCATGTTCCCAGCGGGTGATCCGACGCTCCACCGAGGTCGTGCATCGTCCTTTTAGGCCGCAGGCCGAGCAGCTCGCGCGATCCCAGTATCGATGCAGGGTCATCCCCTTCTCGATCGTCGTCATATGGCGAGGAAGCAACTGGCCCGCGGGGCAGCGATAGGCATCCTTCTCGGCGATATAGATGAAGTCCTGTTTGCCGAACCGGCCATCGGCCTTGGCGCCTGACGTCAACGGCTTGGGAAGGATGGGCGTGACCCCGAGCGGTCCGCAAGCCAGGACTTCCTCGCCGCTGAAGTAGCCTCGGTCGGCCAACACCTCAAGCGCTTCGACACCCATGGCGACCTTGGCCTGCCCGGCCATGTTGGCGAGTTGGGCTCGGTCGTGGCCGACGTTGGTCACCTCGTGGGCCACGATCAGATGATGCTCGGTGTCGACGGCGGTCTGCACGTTGTAGCCGACCACACCCGTCCCCTTGCCGTTGGTGGCCATCGCCCGCGCGTCCGGGTCGGTCAGCGATATCTGCCGGTCTGGCGCCGCGTGGACCTGGAGCTCGAGAGCCTTAAAGGCCTTCATCTGCTCCCGGAGCGCGGCGATTTTCTCCTTCAGGCGAACCGACTTGGCCTGGACCAACTCGCCTTCCTGACGATCGGCGGTCTCCAGCAAGGACATGTAGCGCTCGATGCTGGCCTCGACCTGCTCCATCCGCCGCTGGATCGAAGCCCGGGTGAAGTTCTTGTCCCGAGTGTTCACCGCCTTGAACTTGCTGCCGTCGATGGCCGCCACCGCGTGGGCGAAACAAGTCCAGCCGTCGGCATAAGGCGATGAACTGCCGGCAAGACGCCCGGATCGCCGGGCCGTTGTCCTTTCTGAAGTCGGCGATGGTCTTGAAGTCCGGCGCCAAGCGCTGCGTCAGCCACATCATCTCGACGTTGCGTTGAGCCTCGCTCTCCAGCCGGCGACTCGACGCGACCTGGTTGATGTAGCCGTAGACGTAGATCTTCAGAAGCAGTCCGGGATGATAGCCGGGCCGCCCTGTCGCCTCGGGCACAACCCCCTCGAACCCCAGCGCCCCGAGCTCCAGATTGTCGACGAACACATCGATCACCCGGACCGGGTTCTCTTCCGACACGTAGTCATCGAGACACTCCGGAAGCAGGACGCCCTGACGGCGATCCTCACCCTCGACAAAGCGCCCCATCGCAGACCCCAAAGCCGTTATGTCCGGAATCTAACCTCGCTTCCTCACTGAGGGAATCGCCGCAACTCGAATCCCCGACTTTTCACACAGCCTCCACCCATTGCGGCGATCCGGAAGGTCCGCGCCCCGGTAGGAAAGCCCCACGACGGCGGCCCCGACCTAGGTCGCAAACGTCACTGCCGCGCAAGATCGTTCGCTCACTCAGATCAGCCGGCTGTCGTAGGCCCAATGGAGGAGCGCCTGTCGCTGTCGCGGGCGGCAGAAGAGGTCGCCGGGCTCGCAATGGCGGCAAATCTGCTGGACGTGGCGGCGCATGGCCCTCCAGCGGCCGATCTGGCGCCTGTCTTCATCGCCCATCCGCCGGCCAATGTAGTATCGGCAGTACCACTGAAACCAGCCGCGCGGATCGTCGGGGTGGACCCAGCCCTTCGCCCGCCAGACCGAAAGGGGCTGGCTAGCGTCGACTCCGAAGTAGTTCAGGGCCGGGTCGCGCGCCCGAGGCGAGAGCTTGGCTTTCGTGAACCAACTCTTGGGGAATTCCGCCGTGCAATCGGTCATGTACTTGCCGCCGAAGACGCCCAGCGCGAGCATGATCTTCGGCCTGAGTTCGGGTTTGAACTCCGGCGCGAAGTTGGCCCCGGTCGGCTGTGTCAGCGCGTAGCTGTAGCCTCGCTGCATCTTGTCGTTGACGGTGACAAGTCGTCTCCTCACGCGTGCACTTCAGACTGGCTCGCCCTACCCATTCAGCCCGCCCAACAACACATACTTGATCTCCAGATAGTCCTCGATCCCGTATTTCGACCCCTCGCGCCCGAGGCCCGACTGCTTGACCCCGCCGAACGGGGCGACTTCGGTGGAGAGGATGCCGTCGTTGACCGCCACCATGCCGTATTCCAGAGCCTCGGCCACTCGCACCACGCGGCCCAGGTCGCGGGCGTAAAAATAGGCGGCCAGGCCGAAGATGGTGTCGTTGGCCAGGGAGATCGCCTCGGCCTCGTCCTTGAAGCGGGTGAGGGTGGCCACGGGGCCGAAGATTTCCTCCTGGGAGATGGCCATGTCGGGGGTCACGCCGGTGAGGAGGGTGGGTTCGAACCAGGTGCCGCCCAGGGCGTGGCGATGACCGCCGACGGCGGTCTTGGCGCCCGCCGCCAGGGCCTCGGCCAAGAGTTTCTCGACCTTTTCCACCGCCTTCATGTTGATCAGCGGGCCCTGGGTCACACCCTCTTCCGCGCCGTCGCCGACCTTCATGGCCGACACCCGGGCCGCCAGCTTGGCCGCGAAGGCGTCGTGGACGCCGGCCTGGACCAGGAAGCGGTTGGCGCACACGCAGGTCTGGCCCATGTTGCGGTATTTCGACGCCAGGGCGCCTTCCACGGCGGCGTCCAGGTCGGCGTCGTCGAAGACGATGAACGGGGCGTTGCCGCCCAGCTCCAGCGACACCTTCTTCACCGTCGAGGCGCATTGGACCATGAGCTGGCGGCCGACCTCGGTGGACCCGGTGAAGGAGAATTTGCGCACCGCCGGGTGCGTGGTCAGTTCCATCCCGATCGCCGAGGAGCGCCGGGAGGGGATGACATTGAAGACGCCGGCCGGAAAGCCGGCCCGGTGCGCCAATTCCGCCAGGGCCAGGGCCGACAGGGGCGTCTCCTGGGGCGGCTTGATCACGAACGTGCAGCCGGCGGCCAGGGCCGGGGCGCATTTGCGGGTGACCATGGCGTTGGGAAAGTTCCACGGAGTGATCGCGCCCACCACCCCGATCGGCTGCTTGATCACTACGATGCACTTGCCGGCCGAGGTGGGGGGAATGACGTCGCCGTAGACCCGCTTGGCCTCTTCGGCGAACCATTCGATGAAGCTGGCGCCATAGGCGATCTCGCCGCGCGATTCCGCCAAGGGCTTGCCCTGCTCGGCGGTCATCAGGCGGGCCAGGTCCTCCTGGGCGGCCATGATCAGTTCGAACCATTTGCGCAAGATCCCGGCGCGATCCTTGGCGGTCCTGGCCGCCCAGGCCGGCATGGCGCGCTCGGCCGCCTCGATGGCGGCACGGGCGTCGGCGGCGTCGAGATTGGCGATCGTCGCCAGGGTCTCTCCGCCCGCCGGATTGGTCACCGCGAAAGTCTCGCGGGAAGCCGCGTCGATCCACGCGCCGTCCACATAGGCCTGGGTGCGCAGGAGGTTCGGGTCGTTCAGTTTGAGCATGACTTTGCCTCAATTTTCCCCGCCAAGGCGGCCAGTCCCGCCCGAGCCAAAACGCGTCTCCAGCATGGATGGCGCCGAGCGCGCCAGCCCGTCCAGAGGGCCGGACGACAATAGCAGAACGACCTCATCGCCCCTCAGACTCGATTCCAGATCCGCCAACACTTCGGCCCCGCTGGCGAATCCCCGCGCCGCCACCCCCGCGCCGCGAATGCGTCGCAGGATTTCCTCCTGGCTCAGTTGCCGATGGCTCCCGGCCCCATGCGCCGGCGGCGGCAGGAGCAGAACCCGCGCCACGCCATCGAACACCGTATCGTACCACGCCAGTGATTCGACGTTGCGCCAACTGAAGGTGTGCGGCTCGAACACCACCACCGCCGGGCGGCCGGGGAAATGCAGGGCGATCGCTTCGATGGCCGACCGGGCTTTTTCGTAGGAAGAACCGAACCCCTCGTAGGCCGGCACGCGCGAATGCATTGTCTTCTTGTCCAGTCGCCGCTCCACGCCGCGAAACCGGCGGACGCCGCGTTGCAGGGCCCCCGTGTCGATGTCGCCGCGTTCGAGCAGCAGAGCCGCCGCGCCGACGATGTTTTCGATGCTGTGCAGACCCAGGAGCCCGGTTTCCAGGGCGATCCGAGCGCCGCTCGGGGTGATCAGGTCGAAGCGGGTGATCTCGCCGATCTCCACCGCGTCGGCGAAATAGCCGGGGCACGGAGCAAGGCCGTACCAGACGACCGTCCGGCCCGCCGTGAGGCCGCGCAGGGCTTCGAATCCGTGTGCGCATACGAGGAGCGCGTCGCGGGGCAAGAGCTCGATCAACCTCGCGAAGGCGGCCTCATAAGACTCGATGGTCGGAAAGACGTTGAGGTGATCGTGGACCAGCGAAGTGATCAGCACGCAAGCGGGATGATAGAGCAGGAACTTCGAGCGCCGGTCGTCGCCGCCGACGATATATTCGTCGCCCTCGATCAGGAAGGCGGGGTCCCCGCCGGCATAACCGGTGGCCTCCAGATCGAGAGGGATCGCGCCGATGAAATAGCCGGGATCGCGCCCGGCCTCGCGCATCAGAACGGCGGCGAGGGCGGTCAGGGTGGATTTGCCGAAACTGCCGGCGATGACGATGGTGTCCCGGCCCTCGGTGTGGCGGCCGAGAAATTCGGGAAACCCGTGGCGCGGGACGCCGCGGCGGATGAGCTCGGCGAGTTCAGGATTGTCCGCCACATCGAGCTTGGCGCTCGCCCCGACGATCGCCACGTCGATATTGGGCGGGACGAGACCCGCGTCGAAACCCTCATGCCATGAGATTCCCACGCGGTTCAGATAGGTGGTGACCGGCGGAAACACCGCCTGGTCCGACCCCGAGACATGGTGACCTTCCGAGACCAGGATCGAAGCCAAGGCGCTCATTCCCGCCCCGGCGATGCCGAGAAAATAGACCTTCATGGCGTCAGGTGACGCGGCCGGTGGCGCGCGACGGCCCGTCTCGCCAGTTCCCGTCCGCCATCATCCGGCGCAGCGTCTCGACCGCGCGCCACACGTCTTCATAGCCAAGATAGAGAGGGGTGATCCCGAAACGCAGGATGTCGGGATCGCGGAAATCGCCGATCACCCCGCGAGCGATCAAGGCCTGCATGATGCGGAAACCTTCGGGGTGGGCATAGGAGACGTGGCTGCCGCGCCGCGCCGCGTCGCGGCCGGTGAGAAGTTTGAAGCCATGCTCGCCACACCGCGCCTCCACCTGATCGACGAAGAGATCCCACAGCCGCGCCGACTTGGCCGCCACTGCGCCGGGGTCGGCTTCGAGGGCCAGGTCCACCCCCACCTCCAGAGCGAGCAATCCCAGAATCGGCGGCGTGCCGCACAGAAACCGCTCGATCCCCGCCGCCGGCCGGTAGTCGTCGGCGAAGTCGAAGGCGGCGGCGTGGCCCATCCATCCCGACAAGGGCGAGCGGAGTTCCGCATGCAGCCGCTCGGCCACGAACAGAAAGGCCGGGGCGCCGGGACCCCCGTTGAGATATTTGTAGCCGCAACCCACCGCCAGATCGGCGCCACAACGGCGCAGATCGACCTCGATGGCGCCGGCGCTGTGGCTGAGATCCCAGAGCGCCAGGGCGCCGGCCGCATGGGTGCGGGCGGTCATCGCCTCCATGTCCCAGCGCTCGGCGGTCTTGTAGTGGACGTGGGTGAGCAGCACGACCGCGACGTCGGCGTCAATGGAATCTTCCACGGCCTCGCGCGCCACCGCCCGGACCTCAACCTCCGGCAGGAATGACGCCAGGCCGCGCGCCACATAGAGATCCGTCGGAAAGTTGCCGGCTTCGGTGAGGATCACGGGTCGCCCCGGCCGCGCTTGCACGGCGGCGGCCAGCAGCTTGAAAAGATTCACCGAGGTCGAATCGGCCACGATCACCTCGTTCGCCGCCGCGCCGATCAGCCGGGCGATCTTGGCCCCGACGCGGGCCGGCGCGCCGATCCAGTCGGCGTCGTTCCAGCTAGCGATCAGCCCGACGCCCCACTCTCTCTCGACGGCGGCCGTGAGCCGCACCGAGGTCGCCGCCGGCAACGGCCCCAGCGAATTGCCGTCCAGATAGATGACGCCGGGCGGCAGAACGAAGCGGGCGCGAAAGGCGCGCAGGGGATCGGCTGCGTCCCAGGCGCGAACGTCTTCCAGCGTGGCGCTCACCGCGTCAGCTCCCTAAGGACCGCCCGCACCGGCGAAGCGTCCAGGCCGGCGAGCTTCAGTGGCAGAGCAATGAGTTCGTAGTCTCCGGGTGGAACGTCGTCCAACACCAGGCCCTCCAGCACCCGCATATCGGCGTCCAGCACGGCCCGGTGGGCGTCCATGGTCTTGGACTCTTGCGGGTCGAGCGAGGGCGAATCCACGCCGATCAGCCTGACGCCGCGCGCCGCCAGCCACGCGATCGCGCCGGGCGCCACGGCTGTGAAGTCGGATGTCCAGGCGTCATGCGGAAAGCGCTCATAGGTCCGGAACAGCACGCGCTCCGCGGGGGCTGGGAGGGCGTCCTCGACGAAGTCACGGGTGATCGCCGCGCCGCAACACCGCGCATCCACCACCGTGCAAGGGCCGATGTAGGCCTCCAGCGCGACCTCCGCGGCGCTCGGGCCGCCGGCCTGGTAGTGAAGCGGCGCGTCGGCATGGGCGCCGGCGTGAACCGTTGTCTCGAAGGCGCCGACGTTCACCGGCGAGCCTTCGGCCATCGACCACCGCCGCCGATGCGAGAACGCCGTGTCGCCGGGCCAGACGGGAAGGCCAGGCCGCAGGGTCTGGCTGATGTCCAATATTCGCTGGGGTGGCGTTGCGGACATTTGGGTTTGCCAAGCTTGGTGACGATCGATTCTGTCTCTACCATCACCGCCGCCATGACCGCACTCTCCGTCCTCGATCTCTCTCCCATTGTTGAAGGGGGCGACGCCGGCCAGTCATTGCGAAGCAGCCTCGATCTCGCCCGTCACGCCGAGGGGTGGGGCTATCGCCGCTACTGGATGGCCGAGCACCACAACATGCCAGGCATCGCCAGCGCGGCGACGGCGGTGGCGCTGGCCTATATCGGGGCGGGGACGGCGAGCATCCGCATCGGGGCGGGCGGGATCATGTTGCCTAACCATGCGCCGCTGATGGTGGCCGAGCAGTTCGGCACCCTGGCCTCTCTCTATCCAGGGCGGATCGACCTGGGACTTGGCAGGGCGCCGGGGACAGATCCGCTGACCGCGCGGGCCCTGCGCCGCCATCTGTCCGGCGGGGCCGACACATTCCCGCATGATGTCGTTGAATTGCTGAGTTATTTCGAACCGGCCCAGCCAGGCCAGGCGGTGCGGGCCGTGCCGGGCGCGGGGCTCGACGTGGAGGCGTGGATTCTGGGGTCGAGCACCTTTGGGGCGCAGCTGGCGGCGATGCTGGGACTGCCCTACGCCTTCGCCTCGCATTTCGCGCCGGCCGAAATGGAGCGGGCGCTGGCCATTTATCGGCAAACCTTCCAGCCTTCGGCGCGCCTTCAGCGTCCCTATGTGATGCTCGGGGTAAGCATTGTGGCAGCGGCCAGCGAGCGTCTGGCGCGCAAATGGCATACATCCATGCAGCAGGCGTTCGTGGCCCTGAGATTCGGGACGCCCGGCCCCCTGCCGCCGCCGGTTGACGACATGGAAAGCCGCCTCGATCCCGCCGCCAAGGCCATGTTGGACCAGGCCCTTTCCTGCGCGATCGTCGGATCGCCGGAGACGGTCGCCGCCGGGCTGGCCGCGTTCATCGAGCGGACGGGGGCGGACGAACTTATGGTCACCGGATCGATCTTTGATCACGACGCGCGCTTGCGCTCGTTCGAGATCGTGGCGCAAGCCATGGCTTCCATTTCTTAAGCTAGAGGATCGCGCCATGCTGACCGACCTGGTCCTTCGCCAACTAGATGGCCCGATCGCCCGGTTGACCCTGAACGATCCGGGTCGGGCCAATGTCCTTTCGGAGGCGATGATCGCCGCGCTGGGCAAGGCGCTGGCGGCGGCCGGGGCGGATCCGGCGGTGCGGGTGATCGTGCTCGGCGCGGCCGGGAAGATCTTCTGCGCCGGCCATGAGCTTGGCGAACTGCGGGCCGGGGACGATAAGGCCGGGCACGAGGCGCTGTTCGCCCGCTGTAGCGCCCTGATGCTGGCCATCGGCGCCTCGCCCAAGCCGGTCATCGCCAAGGTTCAGGGCGCGGCGGTGGCGGCGGGATGCCAACTGGTGGCGAGCTGCGACCTGGCCTACGCGGCCGAGACTGCCCGGTTCGCGGTGTCGGGGATCAATCTGGGCCTCTTCTGCTCGACGCCCTCGGTGGCCCTTTCACGCAATGTGCCCCGCAAGGCGGCGCTGGAGATGCTGCTCACCGGCCGCTTCGTCGCCGCCGCCGAGGCCGCCGTCATCGGGCTGATCAACCGCGCCGTGCCGGCGGCCGATCTGGATCGGGTGGTGGACGAGGTCGCCGCCGCCATCGCCGGCAAATCCCCCCAGGTGATCGCGCTGGGCAAGGCCCTCTTTCGGCGGCAGATCGAGGCCCCCGTCGAGGGGGCCTACGC
>JALYTR010000315.1 GCA_030854165.1 Pseudomonadota bacterium
AAAGTGGCCAGCGAGGCCAGCAGACTGGTCGCTGGGTTGTGCGAGGGAAAGAAGGCGCGGCCGATCTGGGCGGCGAAGAAGGCGTAGGTTAGGAAATCGTAGAACTGCAGGGCGTTGCCGATAGCCACCGCCGCCACATGCTTGGCCGGCAAGGATGGCGCCACGATTCCAGCCGCACGCGTCTCCAGAGCCAATTCCGCCATGCGCCACTCCAGCGGTTTGCTTGGCCAGGATGCTAGGGCGAGCCCTAGCGTGTGTCGAGGGCCGCATCGCGCGCCTTCACCGCCGCCTTGGGGGCGATCTTGCGCCAGCGGCGTTCGAGGAAGGCGTGGAAGGAGCCGGGATGCAGGGAGGCGATGCGGGCGAGGACGCAGGGATAGTCCTTGTAATGGGCGGTGAAGTGGAAGGTGGCCGGCTCGGCCTCCATCAGCATTTCCCGCTCGTCGAAGCCGACGCCCATGATGACCACGCTGGCGTCCTCGCGGCGCAGACGGGTGAAAAACTTCTTGTTCACCAGGAAGGACGGGCGGCCGTAGGATGTCCCTTCGGTCACGTCCGGGAAGGACAGGCAGATCGCGCGCATCTCGTCAGGGGTCATCGCCGCGCTCCGCTAACGATCAATATGCCAGGGCCAGCCCGTCCTTGCGCATCTCGCTGGCCGCGGCGTAGCGGCCCGGCCAGCGCTCGATCGACTGATAGCCGCCGAAATTTCCATCGGACGGTCCGAATTTCCAGCCCAGCGCCGCCAGCCCCCGACGCGTCGCCTCCGGCGCCCCGGACTCCAGATGCAGGGTCCCGACCCCATGCTGCGGCTCTCCGGTCGGCTCGGACGAACCCTCGTGATGCCAGCGCGGCGAGTCGCCGGACTCCTGCAGCCCCAGGCCATAGTCGATGCGGTTGAGGATGATCTGGGCCTGGCCCTGCGGTTGCATGTCGCCACCCATGACACCGAAGGCCATCCATGGCTCGCTGCCGCGGGTGGCGAAGCCCGGAATGATTGTCTGGAACGGTCGCTTGCCCGGCGCATAGGTGTTGGGCCGGCCATCGGCCAGGTCGAACAGCTCGCCGCGATCCTGGAACATGAACCCCAGGCCGTCAGGGGAGAGGCCCGACCCCATGCCCCGGTAGTTGGACTGGATGATCGAGACCATCATGCCGTCCGCGTCGGCGGTGCAGAAATAGGTGGTGTCGCCGTGGCTGGGCGCCTCGCCAGGATGGACCGGGGTCAGAATGCGGTCGGGCCGGATCAGCTTGGCCCGCTCGGCGGCATATTGTTTCGAGATCAGCCAGTCGATGGGGGCCTTGGCGAACTCGGGGTCGGCGAAATAGCGAGCGCGGTCCTCGAAGGCCAGGCGCTTGGCCTCGATCTGGGCATGCAGGCTGGCCGTGGACTGGAAACCCAGGGCCTTCATGTCGAACAGTTCGAGCATGTTGAGGATCTGCAGAGTGGAAAGGCCCTGGCTGTTGGGCGGGAGGGCCCAGACGTCGATGCCGCGATAGCTGGTCGAGCGCGGTTCCACCCATTGTGAATGATGCGCGGCCAGATCGGCCTTGGTGAGCCAGCCGCCGATCCGCCTGAAATAGGCATCGATCACCTGGGCGACCTCGCCGCCGTAGAACCCTTCGCGCCCACCCGCCGCGATCAGCCGGTAGGTGTGGGCCAGGGCCGGGTTGGCGAACACCTCGCCCTCGGCCGGCGTGCGGCCGTCCGGCGCCCAGACTTTCTTGAAATTCTCGATCTCTTCGATGCCGGCGTTCGGGCGCGTGAAGACCGAGTACGACAGGGCCAGATAGTGGGCGATGGTCTGAGGAACCGGCGCACCCTTCTGGGCCAGCTCGATGGCCGGGGCGAAAAGATCGGTCCACTTCAGGCGGCCATAGCGCTGGTGGAGGGTCCACCAGGCGTCCACCGCCCCGGGCGTGGATACCGCCGTGGCCCCGAACGGGGCGATGAGGCCGTTCTTCGCCCGCGCCCTTTGGGTCGCCAGGCTGAGCGAGCGCGGCGAGCGGCCCGAGCCATTAAGACCGGCGAGCTTGCGGCTCTTGGGGTCCCAGACCATGGCGAAGCAGTCGCCGCCCACCCCGCAGGAGATCGGCTCGAGGAAACCCAGCGCCGCGTTGGCCGCGATCGCGGCGTCCACCGCCGAACCGCCGGCCTTGAGGATGTCGATGGCGGTGAGGCTCGCCAGAGGATGGGCCGTCGCCGCCGCGCCATGGACGCCCCATACCGTCGAGCGGGAGGCGAAGTTGGCCCCGGCGATGCGGTCGCCGGCGTGGATGTCGGACCGGGTCAGGTTCGGGTTGGCGGGCATGGCGGCCAAGGCGGGCGACGAGGACGCTGAAGCCGCGGCGGCCATCGGCAGGGTGGCGAGAAAGGTGCGGCGGCGCATGGGGTTTCCTCAAGCGGCAAGGGCGTCACCATAGGCCGCCTTTTCCCCTCACGTCGCGGACCAAACCGCCAGTTCGTTGCCGGAGGGGTCGCGGAAGTGAAATCGCCGGCCGCCGGGAAAGGCGAAGATCGGCTTGACCACCGTCCCGCCGGCCCCCCGCACCTTGGTCTCCATGGCCTCCAGATCGTGGGCGTAGAGGATCACCAGCGGCTTTGCCGGCGCATCCTCGGCGGCGAACCCTCCATCGGCGCCCTCGCCCTCGAAGGCCGCATAGTCCGGCCCGTAGTCGGTGAAGGCCCAGCCGAACGCGGCGGCGTAGAAGGCCTTGGTGGCATGAAGGTCGGTCCCCGGGAATTCCACATAGTCGATCTTGCCGTCTTCGCGCATCGCACACCTCCTGATTGTTCTCTTTTTGTTCTAGGCTTGCACCCGCGCGGCGTCAAGACCGTTAGATCTGTGCTCGCCACCTCGAAAACCTCGCCAGCGCCTCGCCAGCGCCGATCGCCGGCTCGAACACCCGGTCGTAGCGGGTGAAGGCGCAAGCGTCCGCCGGCGACAGCAGGCCCCACCCACGCCCGGCGCAGAGGGCGGCGCCGGCGGCGGTGGCTTCGGGGATGGCGTGGCGGCGGACGGGGCGCCCGAGGAGGTCGGCCTGGATTTGCAGGAAGGTCTCGTTGGCGGTCAGGCCGCCATCGACGCCAAGCACGTCGGGCGGGGTGAAATCGGTCAGGCCGAAGACGTGATCGAACACCTCGCGGACGCGGAAGGCCACGCCCTCCAGGGCCGCGCGGGCGATATGGGCGGGGGTGACCGATGCGGTAAGGCCGGTGAGGCTGGCGCGGCGGGCCGGGTCGCCGTGCGGCGCGCCGATACCGTTCAGGGCGGGGAGGAAGGCGGCGCCGGCGGAGTCGGGTACGGAGGCGGCCAGGGCCTCGAAGCGGGCGTGGCCGCCCAGGCGGCAGACGACCCGGAGCCAATCGAGGGCGGAGCCGGCGCTCAGCACCATGCCCTCAAGGCAGAAGCGGGTTTCCCCCGCCGTGTGGGAAAGCACGAACGGCGGCGTGGTAGGGCTCTTGAAGAGAAACTCGCCGCCAGTGCCCACATCGAGCGTGGCGGAGGTGCCGTAGGTGACCTTGGCCGTCCCGGCGGCCATCCCATGGGCGATGAGGGCGCTCTGCTG
>JALYTR010000316.1 GCA_030854165.1 Pseudomonadota bacterium
CTTCACGGCCGTTAAGCCACTGGCACCTGAAGCCAGCGCGTCTACCAATTCCGCCACCTGGGCCCGCCAAGGCTCTTAAGGGTCCCAAGCGCGCGAGGCGGGGGCATAGGGCGCCCCCCGTTCAGCGTCAATGGAGTGGCGCGCCGCGGGGCGTCCGCAAGTTGCGTCTCCGAGACGCCTCGTCTAACGGGTGGCCGGCGCCAGGAACGCGTGACAAGGACCATCGATGAAGTCTCTGGTGACGGTGTTCGGTGGAACGGGGTTCGTGGGCAGTCAGATCGTGCGGGTGCTGGCCAAGCGTGGCCAACGTGTCCGCGTCGCCGCGCGCAATCCGGGGCGAGGCTATCGCCTGCGCATGCTGGGCGACGTGGGCCAGATCGAGGTCGTCCAGGCCAACATCCGCGACGAGGGGTCCGTGGCCCGCGCGCTGGACGGCGCCGAGGCCTGCGTCAACGCCGTCGCGGTTCTTTATGAGAGCGGAAATCAGCGGTTCGCCGACCTCCACGTCGAGGGCGCGCGCACCGTGGCGCTGGCCGCCAAGGCCGCCGGCGCCTCGCGTTTCGTTCACATTTCGGCCCTGGGCGCCGATGCCGGGTCGGCGGCCAAATACGCCCGCTCCAAGGCGGCGGGCGAGGTGGCGACGCGGGAGGTCATTGCGGGAGCGACGATCCTGCGGCCCTCGGTGGTGTTCGGCGCCGACGATCGTTTCTTCAACCGCTTCGCAGCCATGGTCCCGGTCTCCCCGGCCCTGCCCCTGATCGGCGGGGGCGGGACGCGGTTCCAGCCGGTATTCGTGGGCGATGTGGCCGCCGCCGTCGGCCAGGCGCTGGAGGATCCGCGCGCCGCCGGGCGCGACTATGAACTCGGCGGTCCGACGATCTACACCTTCAAGGCATTGATGGCGCTCCTGCTGGCGGAGATCGGCCGATCGCGCCTGCTTGTTCCGCTGCCCTTCCCGATCGCCAAGCTGCTGGGTCTGGCCGGCGACCTGATGGCGGCCGCCTCGCCGTTCGCCCCGCCGATCACCACCGATCAGGTGGAGATGCTCCGCGCCGACAGCGTCGTTTCGGCGGGCGCGCCGGGACTGGCTGACCTCGGCGTGGCGCCCAGCGCCCTGGAGCCGATCATTCCCACCTACCTCTATCGCTACCGAAAGGGTGGACAATATGCGGAAATGACGGCCGCCGCGGCGGCGCGGCCAGGGTAGGGGAGGGCCTCCGATGAGCGAGCCCGCGCCTCCCGATCGACACAGGCGACGCGGCCTGTCGTGGCTGACCATAGGCGAGGCGGCGGGCGTGCTGGCCGTGGTGATCGCGGGCCTCAGCTATTGGGACGCCCACCGCCAGCACGCGGTCGCCGAAGGCCAGGTCCAGGCCGAGGCGCAGGCCCAGGCCGCCTTCGTCATGGTGGGCGCGGCCGACGCCAAGGGTCGCCAGATCGCCCTTCGCCCCCTGCGGTCGGACCAGGCGATCCAGTCGCAGCGCTATGTCTTCCCGACCGAGGTGCGCGAGGCGCCGGTGGATATCGTCGCCGCGAAGCCGCGGATCGAAGCGGACTGGATCGCGCCGGGACTGGGCCGCGTTCTGGATCGGGAACATGCGAAAGGCGGCGGCGAGGGCCGCCTGCCGGTCGTCGTCATCACGGCCTATGTCGAGGGTGGCGAAACCCGCACCGACCGCTCGCAATACGCCATCGGCTACGCCTGGCGATCGCGGTTCCTTCTGGGCCGGCAGATCACCCTGCAGGGGATTTCCCTGATCCGGCGCGGCGTGGAGGGCGATCCGCGAGCCGCGGTGGATCGGCGATGGGCCAAGGACGAGAGAGAGCCAAAAAAAACCAATTGACGGCGCGCCGCCGCCATATCTTCTTCTCGCGGTCACGGTTTGAAATTTCGATGGCCTGGTGGATCGTAGCAAACGAATGATTCTCCATCCGTTTGTGGTTCGATCCACTAGAATCAAACACTTGTGGTGCGACTCAATCGGATGCGGGAGCATCCGTTTGAGTCGCACCACTGGGGAGGGGTGAATGACAGACATTGAATCGTGGCCGCGCAAGACGCGCGAGATCATGAACCACCACATGGATTCCACGGTGTGGAACGACTTCCAGTTCCGCCCCGACGATGTCGTGGTCGGTACTTACGGCAAATCGGGCACGACCTGGGTCCAGCAAATTGTCGCCCAACTGGTGTTCAAGGGCAAGGTTCCGGGGCGGGTCCATGAGATGTCGCCCTGGGTGGATCTGCGTGTGCCGCCGAAGGAGATCAAGCTCGCGGCTCTGGAGGCCCAGACTCACCGGCGAATCCTCAAGACGCATCTGCCGCTCGACGCGCTGGTGTTCTCGCCCGAGGCCCGTTACCTCTATGTGGCCCGTGACGGTCGCGACGTCCTGTGGAGCCTCTACCACCATCACCGGTCGGCCAACGCCCTCTGGTATGAGCTTCTCAACGACACGCCGGGCCGCGTGGGTCCACCCATCGATCGCCCCGATCCCGACATCGCGCGCTACTTCCGCGCCTGGCTTGAGAGAGACGGTTATCCCTTCTGGCCGTTTTGGGAGAACATCGCCAGTTGGTGGGCGGCCCGCCGCCTGCCCACCGTCGAACTTGTCCATTTCAACAATCTGCGCGCCGACCTGTCCGGCGAGATCGCGCGCATCGCCGCGTTTTTGGGCATCGATCCCACGCCGGCGGAGCGATCGGCGATCCTCCGGCACTGCGGCTTCGACTATATGAAGGCGCACGCCGAAGAGGTGGCCCCGTTGGGCGGCGCGATATTCGACGGCGGCCCGGCGACGTTCATCAACAAGGGGAACAACGGCCGCTGGCGCGATATCCTCACGGCCGACGATGTCGCCACCTACGAGTGCATGGCGGTGGAAAAACTGGGTCCCGACTGCGCCCACTGGCTGGCGACGGGCGAGGGCGGCTGAGAACGGCCATCGCTCCCGCCTCAGGACGCGATCGCCGCGCCCACATAGCGCGCTCTGGGCCGGATGAGGGCGCCGGTGGCGATCTGTTCGAGGGCGTGGGCGGTCCAGCCGGCGCATCGGGCGACGGCGAAGAGGGCGAAGGGGGCGTCTTCCGGCAAGGCCAGGGCTTCGGCCAGGGCGACCAGGGCGAAGTCCACGGTGGCGCGATCGCCGGTGGCCGCCTCGACGGTCCGCTCCAGCAACTCCAGGGACGCGGACGGGGCGAATCCTTCGAGGAGCGCCCGCGCCCTCGGATCGCCGTCTGGATAGAGCGGGTGGCCGAAGCCGGGGGCCGATGGCCGGAAGGCGAGGCGGGCGGCGACCGCCTCCGGCGCGCCCCGGCTATGGGCTTGAAGGGCCAGGGCCTTCAGCCGACCGGCGACGCCGCCGTGCAGCGGACCCGATAGAGCGGCCAGGCCGGCCAGAGCCGCGGCGGCCAGAGAGGCGCCGGTGGAGGCGGTGACCCGGGCGGCGAAGGTGGAGGCGTTCAGCTCATGGTCGGCCAGCAGCACCAGCGCCCGACGGATAAGATCGCAGCCGCGCGGGCCGCAGCCCCAGCTTCGGCCCAGCCGCTCATGGATCGCGCCCCCTTCGGTC
>JALYTR010000317.1 GCA_030854165.1 Pseudomonadota bacterium
GATCTGGGCGGCATCGACGGCCTGCTGCACGTCACCGACATGAGCTGGAAGCGTGTCTCACACCCCAGCCAGGTTCTGGCCGTGGGCGACACCGTCCAGGTGCAGATCGTCAAGATCAATCCCGACACCCAGCGGATCAGCCTGGGCATGAAGCAGCTTCAGACCGACCCGTGGGACGGGGTGGAGGTCAAATACCCGCCCGGAGCCAAATTCACCGGACGGATCACCAACATCACCGACTACGGCGCCTTCGTGGAGCTGGAAGCCGGGGTCGAGGGCCTGGTCCACGTCTCCGAGATGAGCTGGACCAAGAAGAACGTCCATCCCGGCAAGATCGTCTCCACCTCCCAGGAGGTCGAAGTGGTGGTGCTCGACGTCGATGCCTCCAAGCGCCGGGTGAGCCTGGGCCTCAAACAGGCCATGGCCAATCCCTGGGAGCAGTTCGTCGAACAGCATCCGGTCGGGTCCACCATCGAGGGCGAGGTCAAGAACGCCACCGAATTTGGCCTGTTCATCGGTCTGGATGGCGATATCGACGGCATGGTTCACCTTTCCGACATCGACTGGAACGCCTCGGGCGAGGAAGCCATGAGCCGCTACAAGAAGGGCGAGAGCGTCAAGGCCAAGGTGCTCGATGTCGATGTGGAAAAGGAACGCATCAGCCTTGGGATCAAGCAGCTCGCGAGCGACCCGATGGTCGGCGATTCGTTCCGCAAGGGCCAGACGGTCACGGTGACGGTCGCCGAAATTACCAGTGGCGGCATCGAGGTGAAGTTCGGCGACGAGGCGGCCTCGATGACCGCCTTCATCCGCAAGTCCGATCTGTCTCGCGACCGCTCCGAACAGCGCCCCGAGCGCTATGCGGTCGGCGACCGCCTGGACGCTCAGATCACCAACATCGACAAGGCCGGCCGCCGCCTTTCCCTGTCGGTCAAGGCCCTGGAAATGGCCGAGGACAAGCAGGCCATCGAAAAGTTCGGCTCCTCCGACAGTGGCGCGTCCCTGGGCGATATCCTGGGCGCGGCCCTGCGCGAAAAGGCGGCGACCAAGGAATAGATGCGGCGCCGCGCCGCAACCTCTTGATCCGCGATCCTGGCTTGGGCATGGTCGGCGGGCAAGGGAGCGGGGCTCACATGATCAAGTCGGAACTCATCGCGGCGTTGGCGGAGGAGAATCCCCACCTCACCCAGCGGGATATCCAGCGGGTGGTGGGAGTGATTTTCGAGCGCATGACACAGGCCCTCGAAAGCGGCGGGCGGGTGGAGCTGCGCGGCTTCGGGGCCTTTTCGATCCGCGCGCGGCCAGCCCGGGCCGGGCGCAACCCGCGCACCGGCGGGGCGGTGGACGTGCCGGCCAAGCATGTGCCGTTCTTCAAGAGCGGCAAGGAGCTGCGGGCCAAGCTGAACGCGAAATAGCGCCCCGGTGACCCTCGCCAAGATCTGCGGGCTTTCCACGCCCGAGGCGGTCGCAGCGGCGCTTGCCGGCGGCGCGGCTTATCTGGGATTCGTGTTCTTCGCCGCCAGCCCACGCGATATCGCGCCGCACGCGGCGGCGCGGCTGGCGGGGCCGGCCAGGGGCCGCGCCGCGATCGTCGCGGTGACCGTGGATCCGGACGACGCCCTGATCGACCGCCTGACGAGCATCCTCCACCCCGATCTCATCCAGCTTCACGGGCGCGAGAGCCCGGTCCGGACGCGGGAGATCGCGGCGCGGGCCGGTGTGGGCGTCATCAAGGCGTTGCGGGTCGCCCAAGCCGCCGACCTGGCGGCGGCGCTCGACTATGAGGCGGTCGCCGAGCATCTAATGTTCGACGCCCCGCCGCCGGAGGCTTCGGCCCGGCCGGGCGGCACGGGCGCGGCCTTCGACGCCGCCATCCTGGCCGGCCGGCGATTCGCGCGGCCGTGGTTCCTGGCCGGCGGTCTCGATCCGTGGAATGTGGCGCGGGCCATCGGCCAGTCGGCGGCCCCCATGGTGGACGTTTCCACTGGCGTGGAGCGCGGGCCGGGCCTAAAGGACCCCGCTCAAATCGAAGCCTTCCTCGAGGCGGTTCGCCGCGCCTGAAAAAGACTCTGCCGGCCGCGCCCGTGAACAGTCCCACCCCGCTTCCCAACGACCATGCCGCCTTTCCCGACGCCTTCGGCCGGTTCGGCGACTATGGCGGGCGCTATGTGCCAGAGACCCTGATGCCCCTCGTCCTGGCCCTGGAGGACGCTTACGCCACGGCCAAGGCCGACGAGGCCTTTCAGGCCGAGCTCACCGGCTATCTTCAAACCTACGTCGGCCGGCCGAGCCCGCTCTATTTCGCCCGCCGGCTCACCGAGCGCTTCGGCGGCGCGAAAATCTACTTCAAGCGCGAGGACCTGAACCACACCGGCGCGCACAAGATCAACAATTGCCTGGGCCAGATCCTGCTCGCCCGCCGCATGGGCAAGAGACGAATCATCGCCGAGACCGGGGCCGGCCAGCACGGCGTCGCCACGGCCACGGTGTGCGCCCTCTTCGGCCTGCCGTGCATCGTCTACATGGGCGCGGTGGATGTGGAGCGGCAGGCCCCCAACGTGCTGCGCATGAACCTGCTGGGGGCCGAGGTTCGGCCGGTGACGGCCGGCGCGGCGACCTTGAAAGACGCCATGAACGAGGCCCTGCGCGACTGGGTGACCAATGTCGCCGATACCTACTACCTGATCGGCTCGGCCGCCGGCCCGCACCCCTATCCGGCCATGGTGCGCGATTTCCAGGCGGTGATCGGCATCGAGACCCGCGCCCAGATCCTCGCGGCCGAGAGCCGGCTTCCAGACGCCCTGGTCGCCTGCGTGGGCGGCGGCTCCAACGCCATCGGGATGTTTCACCCTTTCCTGGCCGACGAGACCGTGCGCCTGATCGGCGTCGAGGCGGCCGGCGAGGGGATGGCCAGCGGTCGTCACGCCGCGGCCCTGAACGGCGGCCGCCCAGGTGTCCTGCACGGCGCCCTCAGCTATCTGCTGCAGAACGCCGACGGCCAGATCGAGGAAGCCCACTCCATCTCCGCCGGCCTCGACTATCCAGGTGTCGGCCCCGAACACGCCTGGCTGCATGACGCTGGCCGGGCCCAGTATGTCACCGCCACCGACGAAGAGGCCGTGGCCGCCTTCCAGCTCTGCGCCCGCCTGGAGGGCATCGTGCCGGCGCTGGAATCCGCCCACGCCCTGGCCCGCCTTCCCCAGATCGCCGCCGAGGTGGGCAAGGCGGGGATCGTCGTCGTCAACCTGTCGGGGCGCGGCGACAAGGATCTGGCGACGGTCGCCGCCCATCTGGGACGGAAGATTTGACCGTGGCGCGGATCGAGGCGCGCTTCGCGGCCCTGAAGCGCGAAGGCCGCGCGGCTTTCGTCGCCTATGTGATGGCCGGCGATCCGGACGCCGAGACGTCCCTCGCCATCCTTACCGGCCTGCCGGGCGCCGGCGCCGACCTCATCGAGCTGGGCCTGCCCTTTTCCGATCCCATGGCCGACGGCCCGCCGATCCAGCGCGCCGCCCGGCGGGCCCTGGCCGGCGGCATGACCACCGCCGGGGCGCTGAAC
>JALYTR010000318.1 GCA_030854165.1 Pseudomonadota bacterium
GATACGGTCGCCGTATGCAGCGCCTACGCAAAAGCCGAGCGCGACGGAACCGTTCAGCGCAAATCGAACAAATATGCTCGAACGCCGGAGCAGTATGCCGCCGCGCTTTGGAGGAATGGCATTTCTCGGGGATGGCTCAATGCCCAAGGGTCCTAACGGCCAGCGCCGCCCCATCGACACCACGCCATGACCAAAGCCGAACGCCACGACCGGATCGACCGCCGCGCCGCTGAACTCGCGCGGACCGGGCGCTTTCGCGACTGGCAAGAGATAGAGTCACAGCTTCGGTTTGAACCTGGCTGCCACGAAGCCCCCGCCTGGCTGGATAGCCGCTCAACTCGCGACTATCTCGACCGTCTTTGTGATTTAGCCAGAAAGGGGCAGCCGGATGCCTAAGGGTCCCCGAGGCCAGCGCCGCCCGGGCGACGTGATCGGCGCCGCAGGGTGAGTTTCGCGACAGTTACCTGCGCGCGCGCAGGGGGTTATTTGGCCGGCGCGGGACATAGGGCGGCGATCTGGCGGCCAAGCTAATAGCCGTTGGCGTAGGAGCTGGCGAAGTTGGGTGGTGGGCCGAGAAGGCCAAAATTGACTTGCGGTCCCGGTGTTGGCGCGCTGGTCTGGCAATGGACACCTCCGGCCACCGGCGCGGCCAGGGCGACGGCGATGAAGGCGATGGTTCCGGTGTTCATGTGCGACGGCCCCTCTGCGGCGCCCTTGGTCAAGTGGCCCCGATAATAGCCACCAAAACCGTTTAATCGGGGGCGATTTCAAACTGAGGCACTACCCCGCCGGCCAAGCGAAGCGCGAGGCCGGCGGCGAAACTCCCGCGAATTGTTTCAGATGGCGGCACACAAGGCGGGACGCGCGCCCCAAATGGGGACGTTCTGCGGGGACGTTTTTCAACGGCTTAGGAAATACACCAACGATCACAGTCTCTTAGACCGCAATGGTGGCGGTGACGGAGGGATTCGAACCCTCGGTACGGCTTTACACCGTACAACGGTTTAGCAAACCGCCGCCTTCAGCCGCTCGGCCACGTCACCTTCGCCGGGCGATAGCCTGTCCTTTGGGGCGTGGCAATCTCAATAGCTTCTCGGACGTCAGGCGCGCGACAGCCACTGGCGCGCGGCGCGCTGGGCCTCGGCCACATCGGCCGGATCCATCTCGCCGCTCAACTCCTTGCGGTAGACCATGGCTTCCAGCGAGCCACGCAGGGCCGCCAGGTTGAACAGCATGTGAGCCGACACATAGTCCAGCGGCGCGCCGCCCTGACCGGTGGAATAGGTGAGGCCGAGGCGGAACAATTCATCGCCAGAGGCGCCGGGCGGCGGCGCCGGTGGTCCGGCACGGGCTTGGAGATTGGCTTCGCACAGCATCGGCGATCCCTTCCCTCATTGGCGGGACCACGCCTTAAGCCGAAGCGGGCGCCGCTGACGAATCGAGATGAAAAGCGATGGCCGATGAACAAAGCCTTAATGGCGACGCACGAAGACCAGGAGAGTCACCGCGCCCGCTGGCCGAACAGCATCTTGCGCGCCGCCTCAACCTCCTCGCCGGTCTGTCGCGGGGCCACGTCGCGGCGCAGGCCCTCCCCCCTGGCCTTGGCGCGTTGGACGGCGTCACGCCCGGCGATCCGCTCGTGCCAAGCCGCCAGATGCGGGAAGGGCTCGATCTCCAACGCGGCGCTCGACTTGCCCGCCACCCACGGCCAGGTGATCATGTCGGCGATGGAGTAGTCGCCGGCGATGAAGTCACGCCCCTCGAGTTGCCTGTTCAGCACCCCGTAGAGCCGCTCGACCTCATTGGTGTAGCGGGCCGCGCCATAGGCCAAATGGCGCTGGTCGACGAGGAAGCTCGGCGCATAGTTGCGGAAATGGTTGCGCTGGCCGGCCATCGGGCCCAGGCCGCCCATCTGCCAGAACACCCACTCGTCGACCTTGACCCGGGCGCGCTCGTCGGCGGGATAGAAGAGGCCGGTCTTGCGGCCGAGATATTGCAGGATGGCGCCCGATTCGAACACCGAGATCGGCGCCCCGCCCGGCCCGTCGGGATCGACGATGGCCGGCATGCGGTTGTTGGGCGAGATGGCCAGGAACTCGGGGGCGAACTGATCGCCGGCGCCAATGTTCACCGGCTTGATCTCGTAAGGGAGCCCCATCTCCTCGCAGGCGATGGTCACCTTGTGGCCGTTGGGGGTGGGCCAGTAGTAGATGTCGATGGGGGCGGTCATGGGAATCCTCTACTCAACGCCGAGCTTCGCCCGTAAAATCTCATTTACCGCGGCGGGGTTGGCCTTGCCGGCGGTCTGGCGCATGACTTGGCCGACGAACCAGCCGAGCGCCTGGGGGCGCGTCGCCACCGCCGCGGCCTGGTCGGGATTGGCGGCGATGAGCGTATCGATGAGCGTTTCGAGGGCCCCGGCGTCCGAGACCTGGGTAAGACCGCGCGCCTCGACGATCGCCGCCGGCGTCCCCTCCCCCGCCCACATGCGATCGAACACTTCCTTGGCGATCTTCGAGGAGATGACGCCGTCTTCCAGCAATTTCACCAGACCGGCGACGTCGGCGGCCGGGATGGGACTGGCGCCGATCTCCAGGCCCTCCTTGGCCAGGCGCGCCAGCAGTTCGTTGGTGGTCCAGTTGGCCACCAGCTTGGCGTCGCGTCCCGCCGCGGCGCGCTCGAAATAGTCGGCCCGGGCGGCCTCGATGGCCAGAACGCCGGCGTCGTAGCGCGACAGACCGTATTGGCTCATCAGCCGGGCGCGCTTGGCGTCGGGCAGTTCGGGCAGGCTCGCCTCGATGGCCTTGACCCAGGCCGGATCGAGCTCCAGCGGCAAAAGGTCGGGGTCGGGGAAATAGCGATAGTCGTGCGCTTCTTCCTTGGAGCGCATGGCGCGCGTCTCGCCCTTGGCCGGGTCGAACAGGCGGGTCTGCTGGACGATGACCCCGCCGTCCTCAAGGATCTCGATCTGGCGGCGCGCCTCGTATTCGATGGCCTGCTGGATGTAGCGGTAGGAATTGACGTTCTTGATCTCACAGCGGGTGCCGAGCGGGCCGCCCGGCCGGCGCACCGAGACATTGACGTCGGCGCGCAGATTGCCCTTTTCCATGTCGCCGTCGCAACTCCCCAGATAGATGAGGATGGCGCGCAGCTTCTTGACGTAGGCGGTCGCCTCTTCCGAAGTGCGCATGTCGGGATGGGAGACGATCTCCATCAGGGCCGTGCCGGCGCGGTTAAGATCGACCAGGGTGGCGTTCGGGTCCAGATCGTGAATCGACTTGCCGGCGTCCTGTTCCAGGTGCAGCCGCTCGATGCGCACCGTGAAGGCCGAGCCGTCGTCACGTTCGACCTCGATCTCGCCCTCGCCGACGATGGGGTCCTTGTACTGGCTGATCTGATAGCCCTGCGGCAAGTCGGGATAGAAGTAGTTCTTGCGGTCGAAGCGCGACCACAGGTTGATCTTTGCCTTCAGGCCCAGACCCGTGCGCACCGCCTGCTCCACGCAATGGCGGTTGATTACCGGCAGCATGCCGGGCATGGCCGCGTCCACCATGC
>JALYTR010000319.1 GCA_030854165.1 Pseudomonadota bacterium
TTACTACATGCTGGCCGGTCGCGGTCCCGGGCGGCAGAATTTCCTGGAAGCGGGCGCCTTCCTCAAATCGCGGCCCGATCTCGACCGGCCCGATCTGCAGCTCCACTGCGTGCTGGCGATCATGAAGGATCACGGCAAGCAGGCGGCCGGCAAGGACGGCTTTTCCGTCCACGTCTGCCAGCTTCGCCCCGAAAGCCGCGGGCGCGTGGCGCCGCGCTCGGCCGATCCCTTCGACGATCCGATGATTTTCGCCAACTATCTCGCCACCGAGGAGGATCGCCGCGCCCTGCGCGCGGGCGTTGCCATCGTGCGCGAGGTGGCTGGCCAGAAGGCCCTGACCGCCATCCGCGGCGGCGAGATCGAGCCGGGGGAGGGCGTTTCCAGCGAGGCCGACATCGACGCCTGGATCCGCTGCGCCGCCGAAACCATCTATCACCCGGTGGGGACCTGCCGCATGGGCGTGGCCGGCGACGCCGCGGCGGTGGTGGACGCTTCGCTGAAGGTCATGGGCTTGGCCGGCCTGCGCGTCATCGACGCCTCGATCATGCCGACCCTCATCGGCGGCAACACCAACGGACCCACCATCATGATCGCCGAAAAGGCGGCCGACATGATCCTGGGCAAGGCGCCGCCGGCGCCGCTGGAGGTTCCGGTTCACGGGGAAGAGCGCGTCAAGGCCACAGCTTGAGGAAACGAGCCAATGGAAATGCGAAAACTCGGCCGCTCGGAGATCGCCATCGCGCCTCTGGTGCTGGGCGGCAATGTGTTCGGCTGGACGGCGGATGAGGCGACGTCGTTCGCCATTCTCGACGCCTTCGTGGACGCCGGCTTCAACGCCATCGACACCGCCGATGTCTATTCGCGCTGGTCGCCGGCCGGGGGCGGCGCCTCGGAGCGGGTGATTGGGGCGTGGCTCAAGGCGTCGGGCAAGCGGGACAAGGTGGTCATCGCCACCAAGTTCGGCATGGAAATGGCGCCGGACCGCAAGGGCCTCTCGGCCAGATACATGGTCGCGGCCGTCGAGGAATCCTTGGCTCGGCTCCGGACCGACCACATCGATCTCTACCAAGCCCACTGCGACGACGTAGCCACGCCTCAGGAAGAGACCGGCGAAGCGTTCGAGAGATTGGTCCGCGCCGGCAAGGTGCGGGTCATCGGCGCCTCGAACTTCGACGCCGCGCGCCTGACTTCGGCCAACGCCCTGGCGGAAAAGAACGGCTGGCCGCGCTACGAGACCCTGCAGCCGCTCTACAATCTCTACGACCGCGCGGCGTTCGAGGGCGACTTGGCGGCAGCCTGCGTGGCGGACGAGATCAGCGTGATTCCCTATTACGGCCTGGCGAGCGGATTTCTCACCGGCAAATACCGATCCGAGGCCGATCTCGCCCAAAGCCCGCGCGGGCGAGGGGCCAAGAAATACCTCACCGATCGCGGCCTTCGTATCCTCGCCGCCCTCGACACCGTGGCCGCGCGGCTGGGCGCGACGCCAGCCCAGGTATCGCTCGCCTGGCTGATGGCCAGGGTCACCGCTCCCATCGCCAGCGCCACGAGCGTCGCCCAGCTCCACGAACTCATGGCCGCCGCCGCGCTGAAGCTCGACGACGAGGCCATGGCCGCCCTGGACGCGGCGAGCGCGCCATTAGGATGAACGCCCCGATCGACGACGGAGCGCGGCCAGTCCGCGAACCGGCCTTCAACGCGCCGTGGCCGGTCCTGGCCCTGGTCGCCATCCTCATCGCCACCCACGCCGCCAGAGTGTTGGCCGGCGTCGGCGTGGAGCGCTTCGCCCTCACGACCGGGGATTTGCGGGCCGGACGCTGGACGCCCCTGGTGAGCTATCTCTTTGTCCATGCGAACTGGGCGCACGTCCTGATCAACGCCGCCTTCACCCTCGCCTTCGGGGCGCCCGTGGCGCGCTATCTCGGCGGTCACGCGCGTGGCGCCGTGACCTTCTTCGCCTTCTTCGTGCTTTGTGGGGTGATCGCCGCCCTGGCCTACGCCGGCCTTCTGGGCGCCGTCGGCGGCGCGGATCTGCCATGGGCTCTGGTCGGCGCCTCGGGCGCCGCGTCGGGTCTTTTTGGCGCGGCGGCGCGGCTGATCGAGGGGCGCGGGCGCCTGGGGTCGATCGGCGGGCGGACGGTGGTGGGGATAACGCTCGCCTGGATTGCGGTCAACGCGCTTCTGGGCCTTTCGGGCCTGACCCCCGGCGCGGCGGGTCTGCCCGTGGCCTGGGAGGCGCACATCTTCGGCTACTTCGCCGGCCTCATTCTGATCGGACCGGTGGCGCGAGCGGCGGGGCGACGGTCCTCGATCACGCAATAGCGCCTTGATTCGCCCCCGGTTTGGGCGGACGCTCGATTTTCCTCGACAAACCAAGGAGGAAGGATCGTGCTGGTATCTCAGGTGCTGAAGGACAAGGGCGACCTCGTCTTTACCGCCGGCCCCGGCGAAACCGTGGGCGCCATCGCCGCCATGCTCAGCGAGCGCCGCGTGGGGGCGATCGTGGTGGTGGGGGGCGAGCGCGACGTGGTCGGCATCGTTTCGGAGCGCGATATCGTGCGCATCGTCGCGGCGAGCGGCGGCGAGGGCCTGGCCACGCCCGTCTCGGCCTGCATGACCCGCGATGTGATCTTCGCCGAGCCTTCGGAGACGGTGGACTCCCTGTTAGAGCGCATGACCGACCGGCGCATCCGCCATCTGCCGGTATGCGTCGATCACCGCCTCGTGGGCATCATCTCCATCGGCGATCTGGTCAAGACCAAGATCGCCGAGACCGTGGCCGAAGCGGAGGGACTGCGCGCCTATATCTCCGCGGCGTGAGGCGCGCGCTCCGCCGCGGCCGGCCGTCCGAGCGATGCCGGGAGTGGCAGTCACGAATAGTTCTTGATTTTCCCGAGCGCCCGGCATAGTTTCCGCCCCTTCAATCGAATCGCCACGGACTGATGGGGCATGCCCCGGCGGCCCCGGTCAATTTTTGCGCTCAAAATTCAGGCGTTTTCTGAGGTTGGCCGGCGCGGCGATTGACAGTCCGACGGGTCGCGGATAGAGACGCCCCTCCTCGCCGCCGCCGGGCGTTATCGGCGGGTTCGGCCCTTGGCCGGATTGGTCTTTGACATCGTTGATTTGGAAAGAGAAACGCAGGCGGCGGCGTCCTGGCGACGGTCACTAACCATGGCCGTCTATCGACGCTGACCAGAATGCGGTCTCTTGAAGACATACCATGGCCATTTGGCCGGGGGGCAACCCTCGGGCGGATGGTTTTGGGAACTCGTCAATAGACTACGCAGACTACGCTCGCCCATCTCCCAAGTTGGGCGAAAACGAAAGTCAGAACGTCAACTCAACCTGAGAGTTTGATCCTGGCTCAGAGCGAACGCTGGCGGCAGGCCTAATACATGCAAGTCGAACGGATCCTTCGGGATTAGTGGCGGACGGGTGAGTAACACGTGGGAACGTGCCCTTTGGTTCGGAACAACTCAGGGAAACTTGAGCTAATACTGGATAAGCCCTTCGGGGGAAAGATTTATCGCCATTGGA
>JALYTR010000320.1 GCA_030854165.1 Pseudomonadota bacterium
CCCCGGTCGCTTCGCAACTCGTCCCTCCCCATGATGGGGAGGGAGGATTCATGGTGCGATTTTCAAGCGATCGCCCTGGTGAACGACGCCGGTCCGCCGCCCCATGGCCGCCCGCTCCTGATTGAGCGCGAACAGCCGCTCCAGCACCGCTTCGTCGGCGAGGTCGGCGGGCCAGCCGTAAGCGGCGGCGACGGCGGCGGCGAGGGCCTCATGCGCCATGGCTAGCCAGGCGGGGCGGGCGTTGTAGAGATTGGTCAGGGTGCGCGTCTTGAGGATCGCCGCCGCCGCGGCGTCGCGCGGCAGGACGCGGTCGGGATAACCGCCGACCACCTCCGGCTCGCGGACTACCAGATCGGGAGGATTGAGCCAGACCTCGCGAAGCTCGTTCAGCCGCCGCGCCGCCGCCGCGATGGCCAAGGCGCGCGGATCGACCGCTTCAGACATCGCCAACCCGGATTCGGAGCCTCGGGTCCAGAGCACCGTGGGCCTATGGGGACGCAACGGCCGGAACGCCCAGTGCCTCCAGCAGCGGTTGCAATTGCTCGGCATGCTTGCGCCATCGGCCGACCGAGGTCGAATAGATCGGCTGGCGGACCTGGTTCACGCTCGCGGTTCGCACGGGCCGCTCGTTCTCATGGAAGCGCAGGCACGCCTCGTCCCACGGCACCTTAAGGAAATCGAGGATGCGCCGCGTCTGTCCCGAGGCGTCCCCGACCATCGCCTCGTATTCGACTTCGAGAAAATGCGACGCCGGCAAGGTGGCTCGCCAATGCGCCATGAGCGCTTGGTAGGCGCGGTGGTACTGGCCCAGTTCCCTCTGATCGTAGGAGAAGGCCTGCTCCCCGGCGAAGAGCTTGGTGTAGCAGGAGAGGCAGGTGTCCACCGGGTCGCGCCGGCAATGGACGATCCGCGCCTCCGGCAGGATGAGGCGAATGAGGCCGCAATACAGGAAATTGGACGGCATCTTGTCCACCGCGCGCGCGCGCCGCGCCGCCAAAGGCGCGATGTAATCGAGGTAGCTCTGGCCGAGCGCGTGACGCTGCGCGACGGTCAAATCGGCGACCGCGGCCGGAAAGTCCCCGATTCCTTCGATGAGCCCGTGCAGCCGCTTGAGTTCGCCCGCGCCGTGCGCCATCGGGTGCGACGCGATGATCTGCTCGACGAGCGTCGTGCCCGAACGCGGCATGCCGACCACGAAGACAGGCAGATCCGAGGCCGCCCCGCCTCCGGCCTTCGCCCCGAGCAACTCCGCTGAGAAGACCTCGGAGACGCCCGCCATCCAGCGGCCGCTCGCCTCCACGTCGAAGTCGAAGGTCGAGCGTTTGAGCCGGTTGCCCTCGTCGTAATGGGAGAAAGCCCGTGCCGAATCGCCGATTTCGAGCAGGGCCTTGCCCAGGCCGAAGTGCAGGGTCGCGCGGTCGGAGAGCGAAATCCCCTCGCGGGCGAGGAGCGCCTGCATCTTGGCGATCAGCGGATCGTCGCGCTCGAACCGGCGCAGCTCGGTCTGGCCGAACAGGATTCCGGGCGAATTGGGGAAGGCCTGAGCCGCCGCCTCCATCGATGCGCGCGCCTCCGCCTGCCGTCCGAACTCCATGAACAACGACCCGCGGTTGGCGATCGCGTCCATCTGCGCCGGGCCGGGAAGGGCGGCGGCGCGGTCATAGGCGGCGAGCGCCGGTTCGAACTCGCCCATGGCCTGAAAGACCTGGCCGAGCGCGTTGTGCGACTCCGGGGCTTCCGGCGCGGCGACCGCCGCGCGCCTGGCCCACTCCATCGCCTCTTCGAGCCGGTCGAGATCCTTCAGGGTCAGCGCCTTGGCGGCGAGGGCGCGGGCATGCGCCGGCGCGAAGGCAAGGAGCGCGTCGAGGGCGCGCAACGCCTCTGCGGGGCGATAACGGGCGGTCTCGACGCCGGCGAGATTGGTGTAGGCGTCCACGAGCCGCGGGCTGAGTTCGATGGCGCGGCGCGCCATGGCCTCGGCGCGGTCGAACTCACCCTGGTCGATGTAGAGATTGGCAAGATTGCTGTAGGCCTCCGCGTAATCGGGCCTCAGCGCGATCGCCGCCCGCCAGCGTTTCTCGGCCTCCGCCGCCAGCCCCAGCCGCTTGAAGGTGTTGGCGAGGTTGTTGATCGTCTGGGCGTCGTTCGGCTCCAGCGCCAGGGCGCGTTCGAGGCTCGATCGGCTTTCATCGAGCTTGAGCGCCTCCTGCAAAATGATGCCCAGATTGTTCCAGGCCGCCGCCAGGTTCGGCTGGAGCGCCACGGCGCGACGCGCCGCCTGCTCGCCCTCGGCCAGCAGTCCGCCCTGTCGGCACATCTCGCAAAAGTCGCTGAAATAGAGGGCTGGCGCGCGCGGCGACTGGCAGGCCTTGCGCACGTGGGCGATCGCGAGGTCGAGATTGCCGAAGTCATAGGCCATGAGACCCATGAGGTGGCTCGCATCCGACTGCCCTGGCCACGCGGCGAGCACTTGCCCGCACGCCATCTCGGCCTCGTCCGCACTCCCCGCCCGCCATGCGGCGCGGGCTCGCGCGATGGTCTTTGCGATGTCGATCTTCGGCTCGGGGTTTGATCGTCGCGGGCCGCTCATGGGTTCAATAGTCTCGGATCAATCCCGCCGTAGTTCACACGGCGGGCCGTAAAGGGCCATCGTTGACAACAAAAAAATTGTATGCGGCGGCCGGGTGCGCATGATACTCTGCGGCGCGCGAAATGCCGAGGCGCCGTCGGGTCAAGGGAGTCCGGAACGGCCGAGATGGGCCAATCTGGCGCGGGCTGGAGCCGCCCGCGCCCAATGCGGCAACGCCGGCGTCGATCGCATGAGTTCAGAGCAGACAGCACCCGTTCGCAGCGTTTTCGAGGAACCGCGTCATGGGCATGAACCAAACAATCTCGACGACCGTCGCCGGTCCGATCTTCAGCACCGGTGGCTTCATCAGGGTCACGAGCAGCGGGACCATCGATGGCGGACCGACAGGCGTGGCCGCGCTGTCCTTCAACATCACGACGCTGTCGAACAGCGGATCGATATTGGGCGGATCCGGCGTCGGCACGTCCGCGCCGGGCGGCGTCGGGGTTCTGAACGATCAAACGATAGCGACGCTGACCAACAGAGGAACGATCGCCGGCGGTAACGGATGCAACGGGAGCTCCGCCGGAGGGTCGGGAGGCGCCGGCGTGACGAACGCGGGGACGCTGAAGACGCTTAGCAACAACGGCGCGATCGCCGGCGGAAATGGCGGCAGCGGCCTGTTCGCGGGCGGGACGGGAGGCGCGGGCGTGTCGAATTCCGGCACGATCGGGGGACTGACTAACCGCGGCAATATCAGAGGCGGCGTCGGCGGCGCCGGCAATACGTCCGGCGCGGTCGGCGCTGGCGGCTTGGGGATCGTGAATTCCGGCGTCATCCGGGCGCTGACGAACAGCGGGACGATCAGTGGCGGAAGGGGCGGGTCCAGCCTCTCCGGCGGCGCAGGCGGCGCGGGCGTGGAGAATTCCGGGACGATCAAGACCCTGACCAACCGCGGAAGGA
>JALYTR010000028.1 GCA_030854165.1 Pseudomonadota bacterium
CACCGCGGGCGAGACGCCCGCGCTCCTTTTGTCTTTGGATACGCCATGAACCAGGAAGTCCTGAACATCTTCAATCCGGTGGTCGTCGCCCCGACCTTCGATCAGATCCGCATCTCCCTCTCGAGCCCGGAAAAGATCCGTTCGTGGTCGTTCGGGGAGATCAAAAAGCCGGAAACGATCAACTACCGGACGTTCAAACCGGAACGCGATGGCCTGTTTTGCGCCCGCATCTTCGGTCCGACCAAGGACTACGAGTGCCTGTGCGGCAAGTACAAGCGCATGAAGTACAAGGGCATCATCTGCGAAAAGTGCGGCGTCGAGGTCACCCTGGCGCGGGTGCGGCGCGAGCGCATGGGCCACATCGAGCTGGCCTCCCCCGTTGCTCACATCTGGTTCCTCAAATCGCTGCCCAGCCGCATCGCCATGATGCTGGACATGCCGCTCAAGGACATCGAGCGGGTGCTCTATTTCGAATACTACATCGTCACCGAGCCAGGCCTCACCAGCCTCAAGCAGCACCAGCTGCTCTCGGAAGACGAGTATATGCGTTTCCAGGAGGAGTTCGGCGACGACAGCTTTACGGCCGAGATCGGGGCCGAAGCGATCCAGGGCCTGTTGAAGGCCATCGATCTTGGCGCCGAAGCGGAGAAACTGCGCGGCGAACTGATCACCACCACCTCGGAGATCAAGTTAAAGAAGACTTCCAAGAGGCTGAAAATCCTTGAGGCCTTCACCGAGAGCGGCAACAAGCCCGAGTGGATGATCATGACGGTCATCCCCGTCATCCCGCCCGAGCTTCGCCCCCTGGTGCCGCTGGACGGCGGCCGGTTCGCCACCTCCGACCTGAACGATCTCTACCGCCGGGTGATCAACCGCAACAATCGCTTGAAACGCCTGATCGAACTGCGTGCGCCGGACATCATTATCCGCAACGAAAAGCGGATGCTGCAGGAGTCGGTGGACGCTCTGTTTGACAACGGTCGCCGCGGCCGGGTGATCACCGGCGCCAACAAGCGACCGCTGAAATCCCTGGCCGACATGCTCAAGGGCAAACAAGGCCGTTTCCGCCAGAATCTGCTCGGCAAACGCGTCGACTATTCGGGCCGTTCGGTGATCGTGGTCGGGCCCGAACTGAAACTTCACGAGTGCGGCTTGCCCAAGAAGATGGCCCTCGAACTCTTCAAGCCGTTCATCTACGCGCGCCTGGACGCCAAGGGCCTTTCCGGCACGGTCAAACAATCCAAGCGGATGGTCGAGCGCGAGCAGCCGCAGGTGTGGGACATCCTCGAAGAGGTGATCCGCGAGCATCCGGTGCTGCTCAACCGCGCCCCCACCCTGCACCGCCTCGGCATCCAGGCCTTCGAGCCCAAGCTCATCGAAGGCAAGGCGATCCAGCTTCACCCCCTGGTCTGCACCGCCTTCAACGCCGACTTCGACGGCGACCAGATGGCCGTCCATGTGCCGCTGTCCCTGGAAGCTCAGTTGGAGGCGCGGGTGCTGATGATGAGCACCAACAACATCCTCTCGCCAGCCAACGGCAAGCCGATCATCGTGCCCTCGCAGGATATCGTGCTGGGACTCTACTACATCTCCCAGGCCCGCGAAGGCGAACCGGGTGAAGGCAAGGCCTTCTCCGACGTGGGTGAGATCGAGGCGGCCCTTGGGGCCGGCGTCGTCACCCTGCACAGCAAGATCCGCGCCCGCTTCACCGAAATGAACGAGGCCGGCGTCATGGTGCGCCAGGTGATCGAGACCACGCCTGG
The DNA here is from genome assembly GCA_030854165.1 of Pseudomonadota bacterium. Taxonomy (GTDB): domain Bacteria; phylum Pseudomonadota; class Alphaproteobacteria; order Caulobacterales; family Caulobacteraceae; genus Acaudatibacter. The sequence goes on from JALYTR010000028.1 coordinate 1,764, forward strand.
CCGCATGAAGATTGCCGCGCTTCTGCCCCAGCACCCCGCTATTGGCCACCGGCTCATCGACCGCAGCCTGACCAAGAAGGAGATCGGCAATCTGATCGACGCGGTCTATCGCCACTGCGGGCAGAAGGCGACGGTGATCTTCGCCGACCAGATCATGGGCCTGGGCTTCCGCGAGGCGGCCAAGGCCGGCATCTCCTTCGGCAAGGACGACATCATCATTCCGGCCCGCAAGAAGACCATCGTGGCCACCACCCGCAAGCTGGTGGAGGAATATGAGCAACAGTACGCCGATGGCCTGATCACCAAGGGCGAGAAGTACAACAAGGTGGTCGATGCCTGGTCCAAGGCCACCGACCGGGTCTCCGACGAGATGATGGCCGAAATCTCCACCGCGCCAAAAGACAGCAGCGGCCGGGAAGCCGAGATCAACTCGGTGTGGATGATGGCCAACTCCGGGGCCCGCGGTTCGCAGGCTCAAATGAAGCAGCTCGGCGGCATGCGCGGCCTGATGGCCAAGCCGTCCGGCGAGATCATCGAGACGCCGATCATCTCGAATTTCAAGGAAGGCCTCACCGTTCAGGAGTATTTCAACTCCACCCACGGGGCGCGCAAGGGCCTCGCCGACACGGCGCTCAAGACCGCCAACTCCGGCTATCTGACCCGCCGCCTGGTGGACGTGGCCCAGGACTGCATCATCACCGAAGAGGATTGCGGCGCCTCGCGCGGCATCACCCTTCGGGCGGTGGCCGAGGGCGGCGAGGTCCAGGTCTCGCTCGCCCAGCGGGTTCTCGGCCGGTTCAGCGCCGAGGACATCAAGAAGCCGGGCTCCGACGAAGTCCTCATCCGCGCCGACACCTATCTGGACGAAGACCAGATCGACATCATCGATCGCGAGGGCGTGCAGTCTGCCAAGGTCCGCTCGGTGCTCACCTGCGAATCCAAGGTCGGCGTCTGCGGGGCCTGCTACGGCCGCGATCTGGCCCGCGGCACGCCGGTCAATATCGGCGAGGCGGTGGGCGTTATCGCCGCGCAGTCGATCGGCGAGCCGGGCACCCAGCTCACCATGCGCACCTTCCACATCGGCGGGGCGGTGCAGGTGGCTGAACAGTCCTTCTTCGAGGCCGCTAACGACGGCGTCCTCAAGCTATCGCCCGGCAATACCGTCGTCGCCCCGGACGGCGATGTCATCGTCATGAGCCGCAATCTGGCGATCACCATCCAGGTCGATGGGGTCGATCGCGAATCCTACAAGCCGCCATATGGCGCGCGCCTGAAGGTCAAGGACGGCGCCAAGGTCAAACGCGGGGCCCGCTTCGCCGAATGGGATCCCTACACCACGCCGATCATCACCGAGGTTCCGGGGAAGGTCCGCTTTGAGGATCTCGTGGAAGGCATTTCCGTGCGCGAAGAAGCCGACGAGGCGACTGGCATCTCCAACCGCGTGGTCATCGACTGGCGCGCCTCGACGCGCGGCACCGATCTGCGCCCCAGCGTCGCGGTGCTCGATGAGGCCGGCGCCTACAAGCGCTTGGCCAACGGCGGCGAGGCTCGCTACCCCCTGCCGGTCGGCGCCATCCTGTCCGTGGGCGACGGCGACGAGGCCAAGCCCGGCGAAGTGCTGGCGCGCCTGCCCACCGAAAGCGCCAAGTCCCGCGACATCACCGGCGGCCTGCCTCGCGTCGCCGAGCTTTTCGAGGCTCGCCGGCCCAAGGACTGTGCGGTGATCGCCGAGATGGATGGCCGGGTGGAATTCGGCCGCGACTACAAGAACAAACGCCGCATCAAGATCACCCCCGAAGAGGGTGACGCGGTGGAATTCCTGATCCCCAAAGCCAAGCACATCGCCGTCCACGACGGCGACTCGATCCGCAAGGGCGAGTACATCATCGACGGTAACCCCGACCCGCACGACATCCTGCGGATTCTCGGCATCGAGGCCCTGGCAGATTTCCTGGTCAACGAGATCCAGGAGGTCTACCGCCTGCAGGGTGTGCCGATCAACGACAAGCACATCGAGACCATCGTTCGCCAGATGCTGCAGAAGGTGGAGATCATGGAGCCGGGCGACACCGGCCTCTTGAAGGGCGATCATCTGGACAAGCCCGAGGTGGATGAGGAGAACGTCAAGGTTACGTCCCGCAAGGGCGGCCGGCCCGCGCTCACCCAGCCGGTGCTGCTTGGCATCACCAAGGCGAGCTTGCAGACCCGCAGCTTCATCTCGGCGGCGTCGTTCCAGGAAACCACCCGCGTCCTCACCGACGCGGCGGTGCACGGCAAGCGCGACACCCTCGAAGGCCTCAAGGAGAACGTCATCGTCGGGCGCCTGATCCCGGCCGGCACCGGCTCCTACCTGCGCGGCCTGCAACGCATCGCCGCCAAGCGCTACGAGGTTCTCGCCGCCAGCCGCGCCGTCCCCCTGGTCATCGAGCCGCTCCCGGAGGCGATCGCGGTTCAGGTTGAGGCGGAGAAAGTGGGGGCGTAATAGGTCGGGCCTAGTGGTGCGACTCAAACGGATGCTCCCGCATCCGATTTGAAAAGTCGCACGACAAGTGTTTGAATCTAGTGGATCGAACCACAAGCGGATCGAGAATCATCCGTTTGCTACGATCCACCAGGGGCGTCGCCCGCTTCGCGTCAGGGGGTGCAATCATGGCTGTTCCCGCGGCCCACAGCGCGCTTTCGGACGCTGAATACAGTGTGCAAATGCGCAAGGCGGTGATCGCCGCCACCGTCGGCACGACGATCGAGTGGTACGACTTCTTCATCTATGGCACCGCCGCCGGGCTGATTTTCCCAAAACTCTTCTTCCCCACCCAAGATCCCCTGACCGGGACGCTCGCGGCGTTCGGCACCTATTTCGTCGGTTTCCTCGGCCGGCCGATCGGGGCGGCGATCTTCGGACACTACGGCGATCGCATCGGCCGCAAGGCGACCTTGATCGTCACCTTGATGCTGATGGGCGTGGCGACATTCCTCATCGGCTTCGTGCCCAGCTACGCATCGATCGGCGTCTGGGGCGCGGTCATCCTGATCGCGCTGCGCATGGTTCAGGGCATCGGGGTCGGCGGCGAATGGGGTGGTTCGGTTCTGATCGCGATGGAATGGGCGCGCGGCGTCCACAATCGTGGCCTTGTGGCCTCGTGGCCGCAATTCGGCGTGCCGGCGGGCCTGTTCCTGTCGAACTTGGTGATCCTCGCGGTGAGCGCCTGGTCGGGCCCGGGGTTCGCGACCTGGGGCTGGCGCATACCGTTCTTCCTCAGCATCATCCTGATCGGCATCGGCTTGTGGATTCGCCTGGGTGTTCTCGAAACGCCGGTCTTCCGTCGGCTCGTCGAGGCCAAACGGATCGAACGGGCGCCCATCGTGGAGGTGATCCGCAAGCAGCCCCGCGAGATCATCCTTTGCGCGCTGTTGCGCATGGTCGAGCAGGCGCCGTTCTACATCTTCACCGCCTTTGTGTTCGCCTATGGCGTCGGCACGTTGAAGCTGTCGCGCAACCTGATCCTCGCCGCGGTGCTGGTCGCCTCGTGCGTGCAGTTCATCACCATTCCCCTGTCGGGCCATATCTCCGATCGGATCGGCCGGCGGAAGATGTTCCTGATCGGCGCGGCGACCACCGGCCTGTTCGGCTTTGTCTATTTCGGCATGCTCGACAGCGCCCATCCGCTGGCGGTGTTCATCGCCATCGTCCTGTCGTTAATTCCAACCAGCATGACCTACGGTCCCGAGGCGGCGTTGATCGCAGAGGCGTTCACTCCCCGCCTGCGCTACAGTGGCTCATCGCTCGGCTATCAGCTGGCCTCGGTGATCGCTGGCGGTCCGGCCCCGCTGATCGCGGCCGCCCTGTTCGCCGCCTATCACACCACCTACGCCATCGCGATCTATATCGCCGCCTGCGCGGTGGTGAGCCTGGTGTCTGCGAGCCTGATGCCCGATCACACCGGCAAGGACATCTCGGCGGAATATGCGGCCACGACGTAGGGGCGAAAAGAAGCAGATCGGGACTGATTCCGGTTCGCCCGGTTTACCTTTGCGCGGCGCTTCAATAGGACATGGCTGCGGTTCCGAGTCACAACCCTGTGAGCGTGCCGGCGCTTGGAGCGCCGACCCCATCCATTCAAAGAGCGATCACCACCATGAAACCTTCATTCATAGCGCTTGCCTCCCTGATCCCGCTCGGGCTCGCGCCCGGCGCCATGGCGCAAGACGTCAAACCGGCGGCGCCCGCGGCGGCGGCGGCGGCGGCGGTCCTTCCCGCTGCGTTAAAGGACCCTAAGGCTCTCACCGGCTACGCCATCGGCCTGAACATCGGCGCGAGCCTCAAACACGACGGTTTGGAACTCGACCCGGCGATGTTCGCCCAGGGGTTCCGTGACGGATTTACCGGCGCCAAGTCATTGATCAGCCCCGACCAGGCGCGCGCGGCGCTGGCTCAGCTAAAGGCCTCCATGCAGGTGGCCGCGGCGAAGTCGGCGGAGGCCAACGAGGCGCGGGGCGAGGCGTTCCTGAAAGCGAACGCGGCCAAACCAGGCGTCGTCAGCCTGCCCAGCGGCCTGCAATACCAGGTGCTGAAAGCCGGAACCGGCCCCACGCCCAAGCTCACCGACACGGTTTCCTGCAACTATCGCGGCACGCTGATAGATGGCGCGGAGTTCGACAGTTCCTATGCACGCGGGACCCCGACGAGTTTCCCGGTCGGCGGCGTCATCAAGGGTTGGACCGAAGCGCTCCAGAAGATGCCGGTCGGCTCGAAATGGCGGCTGTTCGTTCCCTCGAATCTTGCCTACGGCGAAAGGGGCGCCGGCGAGGCCATCGGCCCCAACCAGACCCTGATCTTCGAGGTCGAACTGCTCGCGATCGAGCCCGCCGGGAAGTAGACACGGTCGTCCCTCTCAAACGGCCTCGAGCACCGCCGAACTGGCCTGCGCGCCCGTGTTCTGGCGACGGCTTACCGCACGATAATGGAAACGGGGTTCGACGGGATCCCATTGGCGATGACGACCAACGAACCCGCGCCTCTCTCCATGTGCAACGGCACATCGAAGTTTGTCGAGACGGTGGCGGCGCCGGTGGCGACTCCCATGGTGCTGTGATCGTGCGTGCGGGCGTAGAATACGTGTTTCGACGCAGCGTTCGTGATCCGCACCAGCGGGTAATTGGTGGCGATCTGCAACTCGTCGCCAAACGCGTTGGCCTGCGACAGGCCATTGAACTGCGTTCCCGAGATTTGATAGGTCGATCCGCGCGTTACCTTCGACGGAGAGTTCGAGATCGTGGGCTGCCACGCCATTTTGTAAGTCCCGGGACTGTTGTAGACCTCCGTCCCGTTGACGAGCACCTGGCCGGTCGGCAGCAGCATAAGCAGGCCGCCACCGCCGTTGACGCCCGTATCGGTGATGGCGGCGCCGTTGAAATCGTACAGGTGGCCGCTGCTGCCCTGAACGAGCACATCGCCGTTCGTTAGCAAGGCCGCGAAATTGTCCCCCGCGTCGTCTCCGTTAGGGAAATTTGGCCCGGCCGCCCACCCGGAGCCCGGTGTGTAGATCGAAGTGTGGCCGGCGCCGCCGCCTCTGGGCGTAGCGCCGGTGGCGAACACCGTCCCGTCCGGCCGCAGAATCCCTGGCCCCGTTTCGCCGGGCGGGCGGTAGCACTTATTGTGCGGCGGATAGCGGATACAGGTGCAGCATGGCGGACCGGCCAGATCGGCGACCGTGCTCCCAAGGCCGATCCATAGGCCCTGGCCTGGATTGTATTCCTCCGATTGGGGGTGCGCCAACACATCGACCGTCAATACCGAACCGTCCGGCAACAGCGTCCAGCCTTCCTCCGCATTGAAATCGAGCTTGCCAGCGACACCGAGTTCGGACCAGGCAAGGGTCTTCGGATCGAGCTCGGCGACCCTCATGTCCAATTTGTCGCCCAGCAGGAAATTGCCGTTCGGCAGCACGACCGCCGGTGAGTCACCGATATTCTGCCAGCCTTTGGGCGGGGCGACGGAGGACCAGACCCTCAGGATCGGATCGTAGATGGCGCCCAAATTGGTAAGCGCGAAATTTCCGAAATTGTATTCGCCGCCCTCGATCAGCACGCGCCCGTCGGCCAACACCGCCGAGGCCATGGCGGACGGCGAATATCCGGTCGGCAGGTTACCCACCCGCTTCCAGGTTCCGTTGACATAGCTGCCAGTGTTGTCGGGGGTCAGCAGATCGAAGCGGTCGCTGTGGGCGGCGCCCTGGGCGAGCACGGTTCCATCGGTGAGCAGGAACGTCAGCTGAGCGCCATCGGGCGGCGGATTGGTCAGAACCTGGACCGATTGCGCCCGCGCGACGGTCTGCGCCGCGGCAACGGCAGACAACGCGGCGACCGCCGCGGCCATCAGAAGACGATCGAGCATCAAAGAACCTCCCTCGTTGAGCGACCTTGGCGTGGCTCCGGCCCGCCTCAGTCGATTTTCGCACTTGGCTTTCCTTTTGGGCGGCCGTCAATCCATGGCGGCGCGATGGCGCGCCTTTCGGCTTCAGGATCGGTCGTCCGCCAGATTGCTTTCGACGTTCCGTCCCCGCCTGGCGATCGGGTGAGATTTGACGCCGGTCAAGACCGCGATTGCGGCCGGCGCGCCAATCATGGAACGTTTCGCCGCGAACATGGGGGAGGGCAATGTCCATTGAACTGGCGACCTATTGGCTTTGGGTGGCCTGGGCCGTCTCCTAGTATTCCGCCGCCCTGTGGGCTTCGCGCGCCGTGGCCCGGCCGCGTTCGCCGGCCAAGGATTTTCATCGGATCATCGCCTCCGCGGGCTGGGTCCTGGTGTTCTGGTTTTCGTCCAGGCCCGGCGGCGTGGGCTGGCGGGTACCGGCGACCTCCTCGCTGTCGATCCTTTCGCGACCACTCGGCGACGAACCGACCTGGGTCCAGGGATTGCTGTTCGCGCTCGCCGCGGCGTCTTTCTGTTTCTGCTGGTGGGCGCGGCTGCACATGGGGCGACTGTGGTCGGGCTTCATAACCCTCAAGGCCGAGCACAGGATCGTGGACACTGGCCCGTTCAGGCTGGTGCGTCACCCCATCTATGCCGGCGTCATGGGCGCCACCATCGCCCTGGCGCTGATCAAGCTCAGCCCGCTGGCCCTGTTCGGCGCTTTCCTGGTCGTGATCGGCTTTTCGATCACCGCGCGCCTCGAAGAGCGTTTCCTTGAGGAAAAACTGGGACGCTCCGCCTACGACGCCTATCGCCGGCGTACGGCCATGCTGGTTCCGGGATTTCGCCTCAAGCCAAAATAGCTTCCGAATTCTGGCCGGAATGTTCGCCGCCGAAGCGAGACCCCTGTCCTTATTTGCCCAACGCCGGACAGGTATCGCCCAGCCGGTGCGCGTCGGTGGAGGCGCTCAGGGTCAGCGGAATTCCGAGCAGGCGCACCGTGACATCCGCGCTTATCGTCAGCGTGGTGTGGGTGTATTCGCCCTTTCCGGAAAGCGGATACCGACGACCCTTCTTGTCAACGCACTCGCCGCGAAAACTGATCTGGCCCTGGCCGACCGATTCCCGGGGATAGGTGCACGCGTAGATGTGATTGCTGGGGCCCCTTATGAACTTGGCGACATCCTGGGGCATTATGCATCGGCGCTCCGTCTTCACCCCCACCGGCGATCGGTCGGTGGTCTCCCAATAGCCAGGCAGGAACGAGTCCTGGGCGCGAGCGGCGGCCGAGGCGACGGTCAAGGCGGCGGCGATTACGAGAGCGGACCCTCGCCCCTTCACTTCGGGTCGCCGGCGTTGTGTTTGAAGGTCTCGCTGGAGGCCGGCCCATGGGCGATCCCGCCAGGGTCGGCGGGGGCGTAGACGGTGTCGGTGGTGGAGTTGCGGTATTTGCGATCAGCCTCCTGGCGGTCGGCGGCCTTGTCGAAGGCGGCGCGTTTTGTCGGCGAGATGCCGTCCAGCGCGGGTGCGTGGGCGATGTCCACGCCGAACCGCTCATTGCAGTGGGCGCGTTCGGCGCCGCTCAGGCGAACCGCCTCGGCGTTGGCGCAGCCGACCAAGGTGCCGCGCAGGCCCGGGCCGCCACTGGGCATGGCGCCATAGGGATAGGGGTTCAAACCGTTCAGACGAGATTGGCCGGCCGTTCCCGTCGAGGCCGCCGCGGCCGCACCGCTGGCTGGCGATCCGGGCTTACCTCCCGGCCCGGCCGAAGGGGCGATCGGTAAGGTCGGGATGAAGGCGGGCGCTTGGAGGAGGGCTTTGTGAACATTGAGCGGGCTCGGCCGGGACACCGGAGAGGCGAGGGTCGGCTTGGCGGCGGCCTGGATCGGAGTGGGCGCCTCGACGGTCACCGTCGCCTGGGGTTTGGCGGCGGGGCGCGGGGTCGGAGCGGGGGCCGGCGCGACCGGGGTCGGAAGGGGAGAGGGCTTGGGCGGCGTGGGCTTGGGCGGCGTGGGTTTCGCCGGCTCGGGCCGCGGCTGCTCGGGTTTGGGCGGTATCGGCTTGGGAGGAACCGGCTTAGCGGGCGCGGGGGGCGGCGTGGGTGTGGGCTTCGGTTTTTCTTTGGGCGGTTCGATCTTCGGCGGCGTGATGGGCGGCATCGGCGGTAGGGAGACGATTTCGACTTCCATGGCCGGCTCCGCCACGGGCTCGGGGTAAATAAAGTCCGGCGGGACCTGATTGATGATGACGCCCAGAATGATGACGTGAAAGGCGGTCGAGAGCGCCAGGGCGATGGCGTTGCGGCCGTTGTCCTTCTTGCCGCTCAACGCCGTCGCCTCCGCCCATCCGGCATCGCCTGTAAGCCTCGTGCAACACGGCGGCGGCGAATTCGTGGCCTATGAGTGTCGCCGCGCGGGGCCTTGACGGCAAGGGGCCTGCCGGCTATGGACCGCCCTCTTTGTTGAACCGGCTGTGCCTGGACGGGCGATCCCTGAAAAGGCAGACGCGGTTCGCGAGACGAACCCGAGGACAAGCGGCCTTACCGGTCGGTTTGAGTCGGGTGGCGGCCCCCGCGGTTTTCCGCGCGGGCCATTCGTTTTTGCGGGCTTTCGCGTTCGTTGGGCCTTTCTGGGCCAGGCGGGCTGGTCTTTGAAATGGTCTGGCGCACGCGGGCTCTTTGAAGCCTGAAGGGAAATGTAAGAGCGATATGGATCGTCAGAACATCCGCATCAGGCTCAAGGCCTTCGATCACCGCGTGCTGGACCATTCCACCCGTGAGATCGTCAACACCGCCAAGCGCACCGGCGCCACGGTCAGGGGGCCGATTCCCCTGCCCACCCTGATCGAACGCTTCACCGTGAACCGCTCGCCGCACATCGACAAGAAGTCGCGCGAGCAGTTCGAAATCCGCACGCACAAACGCGTGCTCGACATCGTCGATCCCACCCCGCAGACCGTGGACGCGCTGATGAAGCTCGACCTGTCCGCCGGGGTGGACGTCGAGATCAAGCTCTAGAAGGAGGCGAAGCCGATGCGCACCGGCGTGATCGCCAAGAAACTGGGCATGACCCGCCTCTTCGACGAGGCTGGAACCCATGTGCCGGTGACCGTGCTCAGCCTCGAGGGCTGCCAGGTCACCGCTCAGCGCACCAAGGACAAGGATGGCTACGTCGCCCTGCAATTGGGCGCGGGGGCCAAGAAGGCCAAGAACACCACCAAGGCCGAACGCGGCCATTTCGCCAAGGCCCTGGTCGAGCCCAAGCGGTGCGTGGCCGAGTTCCGCGTTTCCGAGGAGAACCTCATTGAAGTCGGCGCCGAACTGGCGGCCGATCATTTCCTCCCCGGCCAGAAGGTCGATGTGGCCGGTGTGACGGTGGGCAAGGGATTCGCCGGAGCCATCAAGCGATGGAACTTCGGCGGCATGCGCGCCACTCATGGGGTGTCGGTGTCGCACCGCGCCCACGGCTCGACCGGCCAGCGCCAGGACCCCGGCAAGGTGTTCAAGGGCAAGCACATGGCCGGCCACATGGGCCAGGATCGGGTGACCACCCTCAATCTGACCGTGTTCCGCGTCGATGTGGAGCGCGGTCTTATTCTGATCAAAGGCGCTGTTCCGGGGACCGAAGGGACTTTTGTCAGGATCAGGGACGCGGTGAAAAGCGCGCCGCCCGCCGATCTGCCGACGCCCGGCGCGATCAAGGGAGGCGCCAAGGCGACCGCCGAAACGCCGGCTGGGGAATCGCCGGCGCCTGCCGAAGGGGACGAGGCATGAAGATCGATATGATCACCCTGGACGGCGGCAAGGGCGGATCGCTGGATCTGCCGGACGCCATCTTCGGCATTGCCGAAATCCGCGCCGACATCCTGCAGTGCTGCGTGACCTGGCAACTGGCCAAGCGCCGGGCCGGCACGCACAAGATCCAGGTCCGCAACGAGGTCTCGCGGACCGGCAAGAAGATGTACAAGCAGAAGGGCACCGGCGGAGCGCGGCACGGCTCGCGGCGCGCCGCGCAGTTCGTTGGCGGCGCCAAGGCGCATGGCCCGGTGGTCCGCAGCCATGAGATCGGCCTGCCCAAGAAGGTCCGGGCCCTGGCCCTGCGCCATGCCCTGTCGTCCAAGGTGAAGGCCGGAACCCTGATCGTGCTGGATGCGGCGAGTTTGCCAGAGCCCAAGACCGCCGCCCTGCGCGGTCAGTTCGCGGCCATGGGATTGAAAAACGCGCTGGTCATCGCCGGGCCTGAAATCGACGCCAACTTCAAG
>JALYTR010000321.1 GCA_030854165.1 Pseudomonadota bacterium
ATCCACATCCAGTTCTGATCGCGACCCTTCGGTTCAATACCGCCTCAAAGGAGAGCCCGGCCGAAAGGCCGGGCTCTTCGCATTTGAGACCAAGCCGAACCGACAAGCCTGGATCGCGCCGCCACTCACGTCGAGGCATTGTCACAGTCTCGTGAACGTAGCGTGGGGCGCAAACCGCAAGACGTTGAAACCGCTGACGTCGCCGCCGGGCGTTAATCTTCGCTTTACAAAAAGTCTGGGCGCCAGAGGCCGTCGCCCGTTGACGCCTCATCAACCATGTGACCCCATATAGTGGGGTTGAGGGGTGATTTGCCCACAACATATAGACGCCAGCGAGGGCCCTCCCGCCTTCCAGGGGTCGGAACTATATGGGTTGAGGATGGTCATGATCGGAACGCAGGCAAAGAGCGACCCGCTCCCGGCAGGGCGCGCCGGGGCGCCGCGCCAGGCGGCGCGACCGCCTCTTCGACTCGTGCGCAAGGTCGAGATCGACCGCGCCCGAGACGGCCTGCTGACCGATTTTGGCAAGACCACGCTGGAGGACCGTTATCTGCTGGCCGGCGAATCCTATCAGGACATGTTCGCGCGGGTGGCCACCGCCTTCGCCGACGACGCCGACCACGCCCAGCGCCTCTACGACTATATTTCCAGGCTGTGGTTCATGCCCGCCACGCCGGTGCTCTCCAACGGCGGCGCCTCGCGCGGCCTGCCGATCTCCTGCTTTCTGAACGCGGTGGGCGATTCGCTGGAAAGCATCGTCGGCACCTGGAACCAGAATGTCTGGCTGGCGGCCAACGGCGGCGGCATCGGCACCTATTGGGGCGCCGTGCGCTCGATCGGCGAAACGGTGAAGGGCTCTGGCCAGACCAGCGGCATCATCCCGTTCATCCGGGTCATGGACAGCCTGACCCTGGCCATCAGCCAGGGCTCCCTGCGGCGCGGCTCGGCGGCCGTCTATGTGGATATTCACCATCCCGAGATCGAGGAGTTCCTCGAAATCCGCAAGCCGTCCGGCGACTTCAACCGCAAGTCGCTCAACCTGCATCACGGCGTCTCGATCACCGATGAGTTCATGGAGGCGGTGCGCGATGGCGCGAAATTCGCTCTGCGCTCACCTAAATCCCAGGATGTAGTGCGCGAAGTGGACGCCCGCGCTCTGTGGCAGAAGGTGCTCGAACTGCGCCTGCAGACGGGCGAGCCTTACCTGATCTTCTCCGACACAGTGAACCGCGCCATGCCGCGCCACCAGCGCGAACTGGGCCTCAAGGTGCGCCAGTCGAACCTGTGCTCGGAGATCATGCTGCATTCGGGTCCCGACCATCTGGGGGAAGAGCGCACCGCCGTCTGCTGCCTCTCCTCGGTCAACGCCGAGATGTTCCTGGAATGGCGCGACCATCCGACCTTCATCGAGGATGTCATGCGCTTCCTCGACAACGTCCTGCAGGATTTCATCGACCGCGCGCCGGCGGAAATGGGCGCCGCGGCCTATGCGGCGATGCGCGAGCGCTCGGTGGGGCTGGGCCTGATGGGTTTCCACTCCTTTTTGCAAAGCCAGAACGTCCCCTTCGAAAGCGCCCTGGCCAAATCGTGGAACATGCGGCTCTTCAAGCACCTGCGCCGCGGCTGCGACGCCGCCAGCGAAGTGCTGGCGGCCGAGCGGGGGGCCTGCCCCGACGCCGCCGAACGCGGCGTGATGGAGCGCTTCTCCCACAAGCTGGCCATCGCGCCCACCGCCTCGATCTCGATCATCTGCGGGGGGACCAGCGCCGGCATCGAGCCAATCCCGGCCAACATCTATACTCACAAGACCCTGTCCGGCTCCTTCGCGGTGAGAAATCCCTATCTGGAGCGCCTGCTGGATGAAAAGGGCGCGAACACCGGGGCCGTGTGGGCCTCGATCCTGGAGAACGAGGGCTCGGTCCAGCACCTGACCTGCCTCACCGACGACGAGAAGAGCGTCTACAAGACCGCCTTCGAAATCGACCAGCGCTGGATCATCGATCTGGCCGCCGACCGGACACCGCAGATCTGCCAATCGCAATCGGTGAACGTCTTTCTGGCCGGCGACGTCGATAAGTGGGACCTGCACATGCTGCACTGGCGGGCCTGGGAGCAGGGTGTGAAAAGCCTCTATTATCTGCGCTCCAAATCGGTGCAGCGGGCCGCCTTCGCCGGGGCCGACATGGCCGTCGACAGCGCCGCCCGCGCCGCCGAAGCGCGCACCGACTACGACGAGTGCCTGGCCTGCCAGTAGTTCAAGCGGCCGCCTTTCCGGGAAACAGCCTGAGGATTCCCGCTTCGCTCGCAACGCACGGGCCGCGCTCGGTGATCAGCCCGGTTACGAGGCGCGAAGGCGTGACGTCGAAGGCGAAGTTGGCGGCGGCGCTGCCGGGAGCGGCGACGCGCACTTCGCCTCGCTCGCCGTCAGCCAACGCGCCGCTCATGTGGGTGACCTCGCGGGTATCACGCTCCTCGATAGGAATTCCGGCAACGCCGTCGGTCAGGCCCCAGTCAATGGTTGATGACGGCGCGGCGACGTGGAAGGGAACGCCCGTGTCGGCGGCGGCCAGGGCCTTCAGATAGGTGCCGATCTTGTTGGCTGTATCACCGGCGCGGGTGATGCGGTCGGCGCCCACCAGGCAGAGGTCCACCAGGCCGCGCTGCATCAGATGGCCGCCCGCGTTGTCCACGATCACGGTGTGCGCCACGCCCTGCTGGCCCAGCTCGAAGGCGGTGAGGGCCGCGCCCTGGTTGCGCGGCCGCGTCTCGTCGACCCAGACGTGGACATCGATCCCCCGCTCCTGGGCGACGTAGATCGGCGCGAGCGCCGTTCCCCAATCGACCGCCGCCAGCCAACCGGCGTTGCAGTGGGTGAGGATATTCACCGGCTCCCCCGAGGGTTTGCGCATCGCGACGGCCGCGATCAGCGCCGCCCCATGCTCGCCGATCGCCCGGCAGTCCGCCACATCCTCCTCGGTGATGGCGGTGGCCTCGCGCGCCGCGGCTTCGGCGCGTTCGACGGCGCGGAGGGGCGCGACGACGCGCCCGACCCGCTCCAGCGCCCAGGCCAGATTCACCGCCGTGGGGCGCGAGCCGGCCAGACGGGCTTTGGCGTCGACCAACCCCGCGTCGGAAGGGTCGGCGCGAAGGGCGACGGCCAATCCCCAGGCCGCCGTCACCCCGATAAGCGGCGCCCCGCGAACCTGCATCGTCGCGATGGCGCGGACGGCGTCGTCGAGCGTCGTCAGCCGGACAGTCTCCACCGCATGCGGCAGCAGGGTCTGGTCGAGGATTTCCACCGCCCCGTCGGCGGCGGGCCAGATCGTCCGCATGGGACGGCCGTGGACTAGCATGAGGAGGGCGCCCTTCTCCCGTCGGATTCTCGCATTTGACCTTCCCATCCTTCGACGAACGGGAATCGCTCGGCCCACAACCGCGCCTGGCGCGGGTCGGCATCGACCCGGCGCGCCACCTCGCCCATGCGCGGCGCGACCTCGTAGAATCGCCGCCGCCGCGGTCCCT